>DAIOUO010000060.1:0-13348 GCA_036759485.1 Geminicoccaceae bacterium
CGAGCCGCTAGAGGGCCGCGCGGGCGCCCGTAGCTCAACTGGATAGAGCATCAGTCTACGGATCTGAGGGTTAGGGGTTCGAATCCTCTCGGGCGCGCCACCCCCCCGACTCCGTCGACCGGCTCGGCCGGCAGACGCTTTCCGCCGATGCCGGAGGGGCGGGGACCGGCCGGATCGGCGGCGGTCCCGCCGCGGGCGCGACGTGCCTCGGCTCCGGCCCCGCCTCAGCCGAACAGGACCGCCGGCAGCCAGGTGGCGAGCCCGGGCAGCGCCAGGAGCAGCAACAGCCGCACCCCGTCCGCCAGCACGAAGGGCAGGATGCCGCGGCTCACCGTCGCGAGATCGAGCCCCGGCACGGTCGACTGCAGCACGAACAGGTTCATGCCCACGGGCGGGGTGATCATGCCGATCTCGGCGAGCGTCACGAGGAACACGCCGAACCAGATCGGATCGACGCCGAGGGCACGGATCACCGGGAAGACCGCCCCGATCGTGAGCAGGATCATCGAGAGGCTGTCCATGAGGCAGCCGAGCACGATGTAGAGGAGGGCGAGCGCGAGCAGGACGAGGAGCGGATCGGCACCGAGCCCGGCGATGACGCCGATCAGCCGCTGCGCGATCCCGGTGGCGTCGACGAACGCGTTGAAGATCGAGGCGCCGATCAGGATGGCGAAGATCATGGCGGTGGTGAGCACGGTCTCGAGCAGCCCGTCGCGCAGCACCCGAAGGCTCAACCGACCGTTGAGCCATGTCAGCAGGATGGCACCGGCGGCACCCACCGCCGCGGCTTCCGAGGGCGTGAACAGGCCGCCATACATGCCGAGCAGGACGGCGAGCACGAGCAGGAGGGTCTGCCAGATGCCGGCGAGGGTCCGAAGCCGCTCGCCCCAGGGCAGCCGGGGGGCCGGGGCGAAGCCCGTGCCGCGCCGGGTCGAGGCGCGCACCGCCACCATGTAGAGCAGCGTCCCGACGAGGCCGGGCAACAGGCCGGCTGCGAACAGCTTGCCGATCGACTGCTCGGTCATGAGCCCGTAGACCACGAACAGGATCGAGGGCGGGATCATGACGCCGAGCGTGCCGCCGGCCGCCACGGAGGCGGCCGAGAGGCGATCGGGATAGCCCGCGCGGCGCATCTCGGGCATGGCCACCTTGGCGATCGTGGCGGCAGTGGCGAGGCTCGAGCCGCAGATCGCGCCGAACACCGCCGAAGCGCCCACGGTCGCGAGCGCGAGCCCGCCGCGGCGATGGCCGAGGAGCGCCCGGGCCGCCCCGAAGAGCGCGCGCGAGAGCCCGCCGTGCGCGGCGAACACGCCCATCGTCACGAAGAGCGGCAGGACCGCGAGGCCGGGGGAAGCGATCGCGTCGAAGGGGGCCTTGCCGAGCACGAAGCCGAGGCTCGCGGACCCCCACACCCAATAGAGCCCGAGAGCACCCACGAGCGCGAGCGCGATCGCCACGGGAACGCGCAGCGCCATGAGGAGAAGGACGAGAGCGAAGCCCAGAAGCGCCTCGCTCATGCGCCGGGCCCCTCCGCGCCGCCCGCGACCGCCGACGGCTCCCGGCCGGGCAGAAGGGCGAGCAGCGCCGCCGGCACCGAGAGCCCGATCCCGATCAGATAGGGCGCCCAATAGAGCAGCACCGGTAGGCCGAGCGTCGGCGAGACGTCGCCGAGCAGAAGGCGCGCCTCGGCCTGTCGCCAGCCGTAGAGCAGCAGGAGGAGGAGCAGCCCCGCCTCGGCGAGGGCCACCGCCACGCGCAAGAACCGCCTCGGGCCCTCGGGCAGGCGGTCGGTGAGGAACTCGACCGCCACGTGCGTGCCGCGGGCGAAGGCCAAAGGCAGAGCGAGGCAGGCCGAGGCGACCACGGCGAGCTGGACGAGATCGGTCACGCCCGTGATCGGCGAGCCGAGCGTGCGCCGGGTCGCCACGTCGGCCAGCACCACGGCCATCCCACCGAAGAGCGCGAGCGCGCCCAGAAGCGCACTCGCCTCGCACGACCGCTCGAAGGCGCGCACGAGCCTCGCGCCGCGGCCCGTGCACCCGCCGAGCGGCATCCCGCCCGCCACGACGCGCGCGGTCAGGTGCGGGCGAGCTCGACCATCCGGGCGTAGATCGCCCGGGCGTTGGCCACGCCTTCGCGCTCGAGGCGGCCGAGCTCCTCCTGGATCAAGGGCTCGAGGGCCGCGCGCCAGCGCGCCCGCTCCTCCCCACTCGCCACGACGATCGTGTTGCCGCGGGCCTGGGCTGCCGCCTTGCCGTCGGCGTCGGCGCGGGCCCAGGCGGCCACGATGCGCGGCAGGAGCTGCTCGCCCGAGAGCTCGTCGATCGCCGAGCGGATCTCGGCGGGCAGGCTCTGATAGCGCCGCTCGTTCATCACGAGGTAGAAGGAGACGGTGTAGGCCGCGATGTCGAGGTGGAAACGGGTGACCTCGGCGAGCCGGAAGGAGTGGACGGGGTCCCAGGGCAGCACGTAGCCGTCGAGCGTGCCGGCCATGAGGCTCTCGTAGATCTGGCCGGGTGGCAGCCCCACGGGGGTGGCGCCCAAGAAGGTCAGCATGTTGGAGACGACCGGGGAGGGTGCCCGGATCCTGAGCCCCTTGAGGTCCTCCATCCGCTCCACCCGCTGCGAGCGGGTGTGGATCAGGCCCGGATTGTGGGCGAACAGCGAGAGCACCTTGACGCCGCGATACTCGTCCTTGAGCAGCTCCGGATAGAGGGTCCAGAGGATCCGGCTCGCCTGCTCGGCACTGGTCGTGAGGAACGGCATGTCGATGATCCCGGTGCGCGGGAACCGGCCTCTGGGAATGCCGTGCAGGCCGAGCCCGACGTCCATCACCCCGGCCAGCACCTGGTCGAGCTGGTTGTTGATGTTGCCGAAAGCGGTGTTGCCGGCATGGAGCAGGACCTTCACCCGCCCGCCGGTGCGCTGCTCGAGGTCCTTGGCCCAGCCGTCGAGCACGTCGGTATGCAACCGGTGCACGGGCGGCAGATAGTGCGAGACCTTGATCTCGAACGGTGCCTGGGCGCGCAGGATCGCGGGTGCGGCGAGCACGCCCGAGCCGGCGATCACGCCTCGGGCGAAACGGCGACGGGAAAGACGCAGGCTCGGGCTCATCGACGCTCTCCTCCTGCTCGGGATCGGGATCTCGGGCGATCGGCCGCGGCCTCGGGCCGGCGGCCGGACGGTACGGCCGGCGGGGCCCGCTCGGCCTCGGCGGGCGCTCCGCCGCTCGGATCGACGACCGGCGTGGCGGCGGGCGCCGGCGCGCGGTAGCCGAGCCGGGCGCTCACCGCCCGGGCCTCCTCGCGAAGGGCGGTCACGACCGGCCCTTCCGGCGCGACATCGAACCGGTGCGAGGGGCCGAGCACGGTGAGTACCGCTCGGACCGCGCCCGTGAAGTCGAAGAGCGGTGCGGCCGCGGCGCTCACCCCGTCGAGATAGAGGTCGCGCACGGTGGCGATGCCGCCGGCCGCACGGATCTCGCGGCAGAGCGCCCCGATCGGCTCCGCTCCGGGAAGGAGGGCCCGGCGATGGGCCGGAGCGGCCGCGAGCTCCTCGCGGGCGATCGCGTGCAACCGTGCGTCCTCGCTCGCCGCGAGCAGGCAGCGGCCGGTCGCCGACCAGAGGACCGACAGCACGAAGCCGGGGCGGACATTGACCACGACCGGCTCCACGGGCTCCTCGAGGCGGACGATCGTGGGTCCCCGATTGCCGAGGACCGCGAGGAAGGCGGTGGCACCCAGGCCGTCGCGCAGCCGCGGCAGCGCGGCCTCGGCGGCGCGGATCGGATCGCTCTGCCGCATGGCCGCGAGGCCGAGCACGATCGCCTCCGCACCGAGCGCGTAAGCCGGCGAGAGCGGGTCGCGCACCACGAGTCCCGCCGTGGCGAGGCTCTTGAGATACCGGTGCAGCTTCGAGGGATGGGCGCCCAGATGCGCAGCGAGCGAGGCGAGGCTCGCCCGGCCGCCGAGCGCCGCGAGCCCGCTCAAGACCGCACAGGTTGTGGCCGCGGCCTTCACCCCGCCGCGCCCGTCCGCCGCTCGCGTCGCGTCCCGCACCCCGATCGTCGCCTCCCCGCCGCCGGGCGTTGCTCGTTGCCGATCGTGTATTGCGATTGCGCATGGCGAAACTATCCTCGGCCACGGCCGGCGACAAGCGCCCGCACCCGCGCCCGCGTGCCGGGCGGATCCGCGCGGGCGGCCCGGGGGATCCGCCGGCCGCGCCGGGGGAGGCACGCTGCGCATGGCCGAGATCACCAGCACCGGAGCTTGTCCCTTCGCGCAGGGCGAGGCCGAAGCCGCGCTCGCCCGTCCCTTCGATCCCTTCGGCCGGGACTACATGGAAGATCCGGCAGGGTTCGTCCGCCGGGCGGCCGGTGAGCGGCCGATCTTCTTCGCCCCTGCGCTCGGCTATTGGGTCGTCACCCGCTACGACACGATCAAGGCGATCTTCCGCGACCCCTGGACTTTCAGCCCCGCCAACGTGCTGGAGCCCGTGGTCCCGCATTCGCAAGAGGCGCTCGCGGTCCTGCGGCGCTACGGCTACGCCATGGCCCGCACCCTCGTGAACGAGGACGAGCCGCAGCACATGCAGCGGCGGCGGGTGCTCATGGCCCCCTTCACCCCCGAGCACCTCGCGGCCCACGAGCCGTTCGTCCGCCGGCTCGTGCGCGAGGCGGTCGACGGCTTCGTCGAGCTCGGCCGGGTCGATCTGGTCGAGCGGCTGCTCTGGCCCGTTCCCTTCACCGTGGCGCTCCACTTCCTCGGCATCGACGAAGAGGATCGGGCGCGCATGAAGCGCTTCTCGATCGCCCACACGGTCAACGCCTTCGGCCGCCCGACGCCCGAGGAACGGCTCGCGATCGCCGAGACGGTCGGCCAGTTCTGGCAATTCTCGGGCGAGATCCTCGAGAAGATGCGCCGCACACCGGACGGCCCCGGCTGGATGCGCTACTCGATCCGCCAGCAGAAGCTCTATCCCGAGATCGTCACCGATTCCTATCTCCATTCGATGATGATGGCGATCATCGTGGCGGCCCACGAGACCACGGCGTTCGCCGCCGCCAATGCCGTCCGCACCCTGCTCTCCCACCCGACCGCCTGGCGCGAGCTGCACGAGGAGCCGGCTTTGATCTCGCCCGCGGTCGAGGAATGTCTGCGTCTCGAGGGCTCGATCGCTTCCTGGCGACGGCGCACGACCCGCGAGGTCGAGGTCGAAGGGGTCCGGCTGCCGGCCGGTGCCAATCTCCTCATGGTGGTGGCCGCCGCCAACCGCGACCCCGCCCGTTTCCCCGATCCCGAGAATCTCGACATCCGCCGCGACAACGCCCAAGACCATCTGACCTTCGGCTTCGGCGCCCATCAGTGCCTGGGCAAGAACCTGGGTCGAATGGAGATCCAGATCATGCTCGAGGAGCTGACGCGACGCCTGCCGCATCTGCAGCTGGCCCCACAGGACTTCGAATACGTGCCCAATCTGTCCTTCCGCGGGCCGCAACATCTCTGGGTCGAATGGGATCCGGCGGCCAACCCCGAACGGCGCGATCCGAGCCTGCGGATGCATCGCCATCCGGTGCGGATCGGGGCTCCCTCGGCCCGCGACCGAGTCCGCTCCGTGCGGGTCCGCGCGCTCGAGCGGCTCGCCCGGGACTCCGTGGGCCTCGTGCTCGAATCGCTCGACGGGGCGCCCCTGCCGCCCTGGACGCCTGGTGCGCACATCGAGGTCGAATGCGGCGATCCCGAGCGCGCGCGGGCCTATTCGCTCTGCTCCGATCCCGCCGACCGTCGATCCTGGCGGATCGCGGTGCTGCGCGAGCCCGCGGGCCGCGGCGGCTCGGCCTGGATCCACGAGACGGTCCACCCGGGAACGATCCTCAAGGTCAGGGGACCGCGCAATCGTTTCCCCTTCGACGAGCGGGCCACGGGACCCGTCCTGTTCCTCGCGGGCGGCATCGGCGTCACGCCGCTCCTGCCCATGGCCGCCCGTGCCCGTGCCCTCGGGCTCGACTACCGGCTCGTCTATTGCGGCCGCAGCCGGGCGCGGATGGCCTTCCTCGAGGAGCTCCTGGCCCTGCACGGGCCGCGGCTCGAGCTCGCCGTGAGCGAGGAGGGGAGCCGGCTCGACCTCGAGGCACTGCTCGGCGCCTTGCCCCCGACGGTGCGGATCTGGGCCTGCGGGCCCGTGCGGATGCTCGATGCCCTCGAACGGCTGCTCGGCGATCGATCCGAGGCCGTGCTCGTCACCGAGCGGTTCGCCGCCACCGCCGCTCGTCCGGCGGCCGCCGGCGAGCGGACCTTCGAGGTGGTGTGCGCGCATTCGGGCCTCACGCTCGCCGTACCGCCCGAGCGGACCCTGCTCGAGGTGCTGCGCGCCGCCAATCTCGACGTCGCGAGCGACTGCGAGGAGGGCTTGTGCGGCACCTGCGAGGTCCAGGTGCTCGAAGGCGAGGTCGACCATCGCGACGCCGTGCTCTCCCGCGCCGAGCGGGCCCGAAGCGACCGGATGATGGCCTGCTGCTCGCGGGCCCGCGGTTCCCGCCTCGTGCTCGCGCTCTGAAGGCGCCGCGGCCCCGCTCAGCCCATCGCCCGCCGCGGCAGCCAGAGGGCGAGTTCGGGCAGGAGCGCGAGGAGTGCGATCATGGCGAGCATCGCCAGGAGGAAAGGGAGCACGCCCCGGATCACCTCTTCGATCCGCCCGCCCGGCCGCAGCGACTGCACCACGAAGAGATTGAGACCCACGGGCGGGGTGATCAGCGCGGCCTCGACCAGGACGATGATCACCACGCCGAGCCAGACCGGATCGAAGCCCGCCGCGACCATGACCGGGACCACCACCGGCACGGTGGTGATCATCATCGAGAGCGTCTCCATGAAGCAGCCGAGCACGAGGTAGAAGAGGACCATCGCCACGAACATCGCCCAGGGCGAGAGGCCGAGCTCGGTGATGGCCGCGGTGAGCTGGCGGGTGAGGCCGATCGCCGAGAGCACGAAGTTGAGAATGGCGGCCGCGATCACGATCAACAGGATCATCGTCGTGGTCTTGATCGTGCTCTCGAGGGCCCGTGCGAGCATGGTCGGGGTCAGTCGGCCGGCGAGCGCGGCGAGGAGGAGGGCGCCGATCACGCCGAGCGAAGCGGCCTCGGTGGGCGTCGCCCAGCCGGCGTAGATCGAGCCCACCACGAGGAGGAACACGAAGACCGGCGGCAAGAGGTGGAAAAGCGAGGCGAGCCGCTCGCGCCGTCCGGTGGCCGAGCCGACGACGGAAGGGGGAGCGTTCCGACGGGCGGAGAGCGCGACCACGAGCATGAAGCCGGCGGCGAGGAGCACGCCCGGGATCAGGGCCGCGAGGTAGAGCCTCGGGATCGAGGTATCGGTCAGGACGGCGTAGAGGATGATGTTGATCGAGGGCGGGATCAGGATGCCGAGCGTGCCGCCCGCGGCGAGCGAGCCCGCGAAGAGCTTCTCGTCGTAGCCGAAGGTCTTGGCTTGCGGCAGGGCGACCGTGCCGATGGTGGCGGCCGTGGCCACGGACGAGCCCGAGGTCGCGGCGAACAGGGCGCAGGCGGCGATGTTGGCGTGCATGAGCCCGCCCGGCAGCCGAGCGAGCCAGAGCGAGAGGGCGGCGTACATCCGCTCGGCGACCCCGGCGCGCAGGAGGATCTCGCCCAACAGCACGAAGAGCGGGATCGCCACCAGAAGGAAATCCTTGCCCGTGTTCCAGGCGATCTCGCCCATGGCGAGGGTCAGCGGCACCGGCGCGAAGAGCCCATCGAGGGCGAGCGCCAGCACGCCGAGGGCCGCCGCCACCGGCAGGCCCGCGGCGAGAAGGCCGAGCAACAGGCCGAGAGTGGTGGCGATCATCGGCCCCCGACCGTCTCGCGCGCCGCCTGCTCCTCGGGACCGGGCGTCCCGGCGAGCCGCCGCACACTCGCCGCGTCACCCTGCAGGAAGGCGAGGGTGGCGCGCAGGCAGAGCGGAACCGCGATCAGGAGATGGAACGCGAAGCCCGCGAGCCAGAGACCCTGCGGGATCCACAGAGGTGTCGCGAGCGGGGTCGTGGCCCGCGCGCCGAAGGCCAGGCTGTCGGCCAACACCAGCCCCGCCCGCTGGCCCAGGAGTGCCAAGAAGCCGGTGAGCACGAGGAGTGCCACGAGATCGAGCAGGGCGACGATCCGTGCCGGCAGCCGGTGGTAGAGCGTATCGACCCGGACATGGCCCCGCTCGAGCAGGACGAGCGGCAAGCCGAAGCTCGTGGCGATCGCGACGGCGTAGCCCGAGAGTTCGTCGGCGCCGCCGAGGCTCACGTTCGCGACCCCGCGCAGCACCACCTCCGCCGCCACGAGCAAGGCGGCCGCGAGAATCAAAAGGCCGCCGCAGAACGCGAGCGGCCGAGCGAAGGCACGGGCGAGCGCGAGCCAGGCATCGAGCCGGCCGACGAGTCCACGCGGTTCTGCCGGGAGCGGCGAGGGATCGCGACCGACGCTCAAGGTGTCGCAGAGATCCCGACGATCGCGCCTACCGTGCGGTTCCACTCCTCGACGCAAGCGGCACCGCAGCGCTTGGCCCATTTCGGCACGACGACCTCGCGCAACACCCGATCGAGGGTCGCCCGGTCGCGCTCGGAGACCGGCACGAGCGTCATCTTGCCCTTGCTGCCCATCGTGCAGCTCTCGCGGCCGACGTTGCAGTCGATGCCCTGCTGGGTTTCGACGTCCATCGCCTTCCAGATGCGGTCTTCGAGGTCGCGAATCTCCCGACTCAACACCTCGCGAACCGAGGGCGCGAGCCTCTCCCAGGTCTTCAGGTTGACCGCGTGCATCACCTGGCTCCACCCCACGGGCAGGGCGTAGAGGTGGGTCGTCACCTCGTACCATTTGGCGGCATTGCCCGAGAGCGTGCCGGTGATCGCGCAATCGACCACCTTGTTCTGGAGCGCCGGCACCACTTCCGAGAAGGCCATGGTGACACCGGTGCCGCCGAGCGCCTCGACGAACTCCGCGAGCGTCCGGTTACCGGTGCGCACCTTCTTGCCGCGCAGATCGTCGAGCCCGGACAGTGCCCCGTTGCAGTAGATCACCTGGGCCGGATACGGCCAGATCGCCAGCACCTGGATGCCGAACTGCTCGCGGTAGAAGCGGTCGTAGACCGGCCGGTAGGCGTCCGAGATCCGTCGCGCGGTGGCCACGTCGGGGGCGAGGCCGGCGAGGTCGATCGCCTCGTTGCGCGGATCGTCGCCCGCTACGTAACCGAGCACGGTCGAGCCGAAATCGATGACCCCCAAGCGCATGAGGCGGAAGATCTCGGCACCCTTGAGACCCATCTCGTTGAAGGGCGTGATCTCGGCCGTGATCGCGCCGTTGGTCTTGGCGGGCAGCTCGCGGGTCCAGAAGGGCTGCTCGAAATTCTTGTACTGCGAGAGATTGCCCCAGGCGCCGACCACCTTGAGATGGGTCCGGGGCAGTTCCTGGGCGACCAGCGGTCCGCTCGCGAGAAGGAGGCCCACGACGAACGCCGCGATCCGACCCGTGCGCATGCCGCTTCTCCCCTCGACGTCGACGATTTCCGAACGGCTCACGGCAGGGCGTACTCCGCGTTGCGCCGGTCGGTGACCAGCATCGAACCCGGCGCGTGGGTGATGGCGAACGGCACCCGGGCGGCCGCCAGCACCGCCTGCGGTGTCACCCCGCAGGCCCAGAAGACCGGCAGCTCGCCCGGCTCGAGCGGGACCGGATCGCCGTAGTCGGGCCGGGCGAGGTCGCCGATGCCGATCGCCGCGGGATCGCCCAGGTGGATCGGGGCACCGTGCACCGCCGGGAACCGGCCGGTGATCAGGATCGCGCGGATCGCATCCGCCGGCGAGAGCGGCCGCATCGAGACCACCAGGGGGCCACGGAACGGTCCGGCCGGTTCGCAGGCGATCGAGGTCCGATACATGGAGACGTTGCAGCCGCGCTCGAGGTGGCGCAGCGGCACCCCTGCGGCGAGCAGCGCCTCTTCGAAGCTGAACGAGCAGCCGAGCACGAAGGCCACGAGATCCGGCCGCCAGAACGCCCGGATATCGGACGGCTCATCGACGAGAACGCCCTCCCGCCAGACCCGATAGCGCGGCAGGTCGGTCCGCAGATCGAGATCCTCGCCGAGCGGGGGCAGATGCGGGTCGCCCGGCTCGGAGACCGCCAGAAGCGGACAGGGTTTGGGGTTGCGCTGGCAGAAGCGGAGGAAGTCGAACGCCTCGCGCTCGGGCAGCACGACGAGATTGCCCTGCACGTAGCCCGGCGCCATGCCGGCCGTGTGGCCGAGATAACCCGCCCGGGCGAGCCGCCGGGCCTCGAGACCGGTCCGCGCCGCAACCTCCGGTCGCACGCTCTCGCCCGACCCTCGTTCGAGCCACCACGGGCTCAATATCAGCCGCCCGCAGCGGCCGGCAAGCCGGACCGCGGCGCCGGCCCGCGTTCCCGGGTGGGTGCCGGGTCGCGCGCGAAGGTGCGCCCGGCCGACCCGACCGGGCGCGCTCCCCTCTCAGCTCCAGCGCGCGCGCATCACGCGAGCCGCCTCCACCATGTTGGCGATCGCCGGCTCGACCTCGGCCCAGCTGCGGGTCTTGAGCCCGCAATCCGGGTTGACCCAGAGCTGGTCGGGCGCGAGCCGGGCCGTGGCCTTCTCGAGCAGCGCCACCATCTCGGCCACGGGCGGGGTCCGCGGGGCGTGGATGTCGTACACCCCGGGCCCGATCTCGTTCGGGTAGCGGAACCGGCCGAAGGCCTCGAGCAGCTCCATCTTGGAGCGCGCCGTCTCGATCGAGATCACGTCGGCGTCGAGGGCCGCGATCGCCTCGACGATGTCGTTGAACTCCGAATAGCACATGTGGGTGTGGATCTGGGTCGCGTCCTCCACGCCGGAGGCCGCGAGCCGGAAGCAGGCGACCGCCCAGTCGAGATAGGCCGACCGCTCCACCCGGCGCAGCGGCAGGCCCTCGCGCAGCGCGGGCTCGTCGATTTGGACGATCGTGATGCCGGCCGCCTCGAGGTCGCGGACCTCCTCGCGCAGGGCCAGTGCGACCTGGCGGCACACCGCCGGGCGCGGCAGGTCCTCGCGCACGAAGGACCATTGCAGCATGGTCACGGGCCCCGTGAGCATACCCTTGACCGGCCGGTCGGTGAGCGAGCGGGCGAAGGCCGCGAGCTCGACCGTCAGCGGCGCGGGGCGCGCCACGTCGCCGTAGAGGATCGGCGGCCGCACGCAGCGCGAGCCGTAGCTCTGCACCCAGCCGTGCCGCGTGACGAGGAAGCCGTCGAGCCGCTCGGCGAAATACTGCACCATGTCGTTGCGCTCGAACTCCCCGTGCACCAACACGTCGAGCCCGATCCGCTCCTGCCAGCGGATCGCCCGCTCGATCTCGCCGCGCACGAAGGCGCCGTAGGCTTCGGCGGAGAGCCGGCCGGTCGCGTGCGCGGCCCGTGCTCCGCGGACCTCGGCGGTCTGCGGGAAGGAGCCGATCGTCGTCGTGGGGAAGAGCGGCAGCCGGAGCGCCGCGCGCTGTGCCGCGCGCCGCACCGGATGGGCGTTGCGGCGCCGCAGATCCTCGGGGCCGACCGCGGCGAGCCGGGCGCGCACCCGCGGATCGCACAGCCGCGGATCCTCCCGCAGCCGGCGCAGCGCCGCACTCGCCGCCTCGAGCCGATCGGCCACCGCGGCTCGGCCCTCGAGCAGAGCGCGGCGCAGGATCGCGAGCTCCTCGACCCGCTGGACGGCGAAAGCGAGCCCGCCCGCGACCACCGGGTCGAGCCCGCTCTCGAGGGCCAGATCGAGCGGCAGATGCATGAGGGAGCAGGAGGGCGCGAGCTCGAGCCGCTCGCCGCCGAGCCGGTCGACCACGGGCTCGAGCCGGTCGAGCAGTGCGGCGAGGTCGCTGCGCCAGACGTTGCGGCCATCGACCACCCCGAGCGAGAGCCGTTTGCTCCGGGGCAGGAGCGCCACCGCCCGCTCGAGCTGGTCGCGGCCGCGGACCAGGTCGAGATGGATCCCCGCCACCGGCAACGAGACGGCGAGCTCGAGATTGTCGGCGAGCGGGCCGAACCAGGCGGTCAACAGGATCGAGAGGCCCGGGACGGCGCCGGCGAGCGTTTCGTAGGCCGTGCGGAAGGCCGCCCGCTCGCGCTCCTCGAGGTCGAGCACGAGCAGAGGCTCGTCGAGCTGGACGGCACCCGCGCCGAGCTCGGCCAGCCGCTGGAGCACCTCGCCGTAGACCGGCAGGAGCCGGGGCAAGAGCTCGAGCGGATCGAAGCCGCCGCCCCGCGCCTTGGCGAGCCCGAGATAGGTGACCGGGCCGAGCAGCACGGGCCGCGGCCGGTAGCCGAGCGCGCGCGCTTCCGCGGTCTGGTCGAGAACCGCCGTGGCGGCGAGCGCGAAGCGCTGCCCCGCCTCGAGCTCGGGCACCAGATAGTGGTAGTTCGTATCGAACCACTTGGTCATCTCGAGGGCGGGCAGATCCCCGCCCGGCCGGCCGCGCGTGCCGCGCGCCATCGCGAAATAGGTCGCAAGCGGCACGGGCCCGCCGCTCCAGCCGTATTCGGCCGGGATCGCACCGACCATGGCGCTCGTGTCGAGGACGTGGTCGTAGAGCGAGAAGTCGCCGACCGGCAGGAGGTCGGCACCCAGGCCCTGCTGCCGGGCCCAGCCCGCCACGCGCAACGCCGCGGCGGTAGCGAGGAGCTCGTCCTCCTCGCTCTTCCCGCTCCAGAAGCTCTCGAGGGCGGTCTTGAGCTCGCGCCGCGGGCCGATCCGCGGCCAGCCCAGGGTCGCCACCGCGAGCGGCGGTGGTGTCGAACGGTCGATCGTCATGCTCTGGGGTCTCCTGTCGCGAGGGACGACAGGGACAGACGGCCCGGCGGCCATGCCGGTCGGGGATCGAAGAAGGGTCGGTCGCGTCCCATCCGCCGCTGTCCCGTGGCACCACCGGGAGCGGTCGAAGACGAGAGGCACGGCGCGAAAACGACGCCCGCGGGACGGCCCGCGCGCGCTTCCGGCGACGTGTTCTCTCGGGCCCTCCGCCCGCGAACGCCCGGCCGTCGAGGCAGGTCTCCTGGCTCGCGGGTCGCCGCCGCGGTCCTGGCCTTCCCGGGGGCGGGTGCCCCCAGTGACACGTCGCGGACCGCTGCTCGCCGCCTACAGTTGCGGGGGCAGCTCCGGCCTTGGCCCACTCCCGGAGGAGTACGGCCGCACCGAATTCCCTCTTCGCCCCTCCGCGGCCGGTCCGACCGGGAGGGGAACCTCGACGGCCCCCGCTTCGCACAGGAAGGGGGCCCTGGCAATCCCGGCCGAGGGCGGCCTCGCCGCCGTCGGCCGGGCCG
>DAIOUO010000061.1:0-13276 GCA_036759485.1 Geminicoccaceae bacterium
ACCGTGTCGAGCAGCATCATCGTGACGAAGCCCGCGAGCAGGCCCAGGCTGTTGACCGCCGGCGGGCCGTTCCGGTTGATCTCCGGGATCACCTCCTCGCTGATCACGAACAGCATGGCCCCGGCGGCGAAGGCCATGGACCAGGGCAGGAAGGGTTGCGAGACGGCGACGAGCCCGGCGCCGAGCAGGCCGCCCACCGGCTCGACCACGCCCGACAAGAGGCCCACCCGGAAGGCCCGGCCGGGCGGATCGCCCGCCGCTCGGGCGGCGAGTGCCACGGCGAGCCCCTCGGGCATGTTCTGGAGGCCGATGGCGATCGCGAGCGTCGTGCCGTCGGCGATGTCGCCCGAGCCGAAGCCTACGCCCACGGCGAGGCCCTCCGGGAAATTGTGCAGCGTGATGGCGAGGATGAAGAGGAGCACCCGCGCCCGGCCGGCGACGTCTTCGGCATAGGGCCCGGAGCCCAGTTGGTGCCGCTCGAGCCAGCGGCCGAGCCGGGCGAGCGCGATCCCGCCCAGAAGGATCCCGGCCGCCATCACGAGGGCGGCGCCGAGCCGGCCGTTGCCGAGCCGTTCGGCCGCCTCGAGGCCCGGCAGGATGAGCGAGAAGGCGGTCGCCGCGAGCATCACCCCGGCACCGAAGCCGAGCAGCAGGTTCTCGAGGTCGTGCTCGACCCGGACCGCGAACAACACGGGAAGCGCACCGACGCCGGTCAGAAGGCCGGCGATGGTACTGCCGATCAGGCCGAGCCAGAGCGGGTCCAAAAGGGGTCTCTCCGGTCGCCCGCCGCGCTTGCGCGCTCGCGGCCGGCCTGTCTAGGGTCCGCGTGCCGCTGAAGGAGGTGGTGTGGCGATGCGACGGCGGATCGACCGGGCGACGGCGGGCTCCTTTGCCCTCGGCATCCTGCTGCTCGCGGGCCTGTCGGGCTGCGGCCCGGCGACCGGCGGCCGGCTCCTCGCGGATCCGCAGGTGCTGCGGGCGATCCGCACCCACTACGATGCGCACGCACGCGAGGGCGAAGCCTGCGGCGAGCCCTTCATGACCCGTATTCGGAGCGGCCGGGTCGCGAGCGACGCCGCCTTCGCGGCCCCCGCTCGGGCCCTGATCGTCTACGAATGGGAAGCACCCCCGGCCACGGCCGGCGGGCCGCGCTGCAAGGGCGAGGGGCAGCGGACCTTCTCGATCCTGCGCGGTCCCGACGGCCCGATCGTGACCGCGATGAGCGGCCCCACCCGCTGAGCGGGCTCAGCCCGGCGCGGGCGGCGCGACGCCCCGCTGCTCTCTGAGCTCGCGCAGATGGACCTGGGTCCAGCTGGTCGGGATCAGCAGCGGCAGCAGCACCAGGAGCAGCAGGACGACCGGCCGGACGAAACCGATCGGAGCGGGCCGGGCGATGCGTGGCGGCGCCGGCGCGGCGTCGCGCCAGCCGACCAGGACGACGAGGCCGAGGGCGGCGGTCGCGAGGTTGAGCCACTGGCCGGGCCCGAGGCCCCAGAGCACCGACTCGTAGTCGCGCAACTGGTCGATCGCGAAGCGCAACCCGCCATAGAGCAGCAGGAACGCGCCCGTCGCGGTCCCCGTGCCGGCCGGCCGGCGGCGCAGGAGGCCGGCGAGCGTCGGCACCAGGAGCAGATTCTTGAGCCCGTCGTAGAGCGCCACCGGGTGCCGGCAGCCGGTGATCGAGGGCAGCCGCACCGACCAGGGTACCGTGGTCTCGGTGCCGACCACGCCGCCCTCGAGGAAGTTGCCGATCCGGCCGATGCCGAGGAAGAGCGCGGCCGCCGGGGCGAGGGTGTCGGTCACTTCGAGCAGCCGGCGTCGGCTCCGCCGGGCGTGCACGAGGCAGGCGGCGACGCCGCCCAGCAGCAGCCCGTGGGTCGCCATCCCGCCGAGCCAGACGGCCGGGATCAGCTGCGGGCGCTCGCGGTAGAAGGCCCATTCGTAGACCGTCACCTCGACCGTTCGGCCGCCGAGGAGGATCAGCGCCGCCGCCAGGATCGCGAAGCCGAGCGCCTCGCGCGCCGACCAGCCGCCGCGGCGCGACATCAGGAGCCAGAGGGCGAGCCCGGCGAAGCCGAGGCTGTAGGTCGCGCCGTACCAGGAGAGCGGCCAGCCGGCGACCACCGCGAAGACGTTGTCGATCGCGAGGGTGAAGCCGCAGGCCTCGCTCAAGCCTGGTCTCCGCCGTGGCGGCCGAGCGCCGGTCGGACCAAGAGTAGCACACCCCCGGTGACCAGCACGAGCGCGATCATCATCGGCACCGCGGTGCGGTCGTAAAGGGCGCTCACCGCGAAGCCCACCAGCGCCGCGAAGAGGAGCTGGAGGAAGCCCAGGAGCGCCGAGGCGAGGCCGGCCTTCTCCGGGTAGGGGCCGATCGCGAGCGCCATCGCGGTCGGCAGCGTGAAGCCGGCCCCGGCCATGAAGACGAACATCGGCCCCACGACCGCGGGCCAGGAGGGCGGGGCGGCGAGCGCGAGGGCGAGGCCCGAAAGCCCGCCCGCCGCGGCGAGCCGGCTGCCGAGCCGCAGGAGCCCCGAGAGGCCGAGCCGGCGATTGAGCTTGCCGGCGGCGAAGGTGCCGGCCATCCAGCCCGCCACACCGGCGGCGAAGCAGAGCCCGTAGCGGTCGGGGCTCAGCCCCACGGCGTCGATCAGGACGTGCGGGCTGCCCGAGATGAAGCTGAAGATTCCGGCATAGCCGAGGGCCGCGACCGCGACCCGGGCGAGGTAGAGCCGATCGCGCAGGAGCCCCGCGTAGTTGGCGGCGAGCACCGCCGGTCGGGTGGCCGTCGGGTCCTTGCGCCGGTTGGTCTCCGGCACGGCCAGGAGCACGCCCGTGAACGCGATCGCGCCGAACAGCGCGAGGGCGGCGAAGGTCGATCGCCAGCCGAGCAGGAGCGTGAGCCAGCCGCCCAGCACCGGGCCCAGGATCGGCGCGAGAGCCATGGCGGTCCCGAGAAAGGCCAGCACGCGGGCCGCTTCGGCGGGCGGGAACAGGTCGCGGACCACGGCCCGGCCGAGCACCACACCCGAGCAGGCCGCCACCGCCTGGACGAAGCGGGCGCCCACGAGCGCCTCGATCGTGGGCGCGGCCATGCAGGCGAGGCTCGCGAGCACGTAGAGCCCGGTGCCGAGAAGGAGCGGCGGGCGGCGGCCGATCCGATCGGAGACGGGCCCCCAGGCGAGCTGCGCCACCCCGAACCCCACCAGGAAGAGCGAGAGGGTGAGCTGAACCCGCTCGACACCGGCCCCGAGGGCGGCGCCGATCGCCGGCAAGGCCGGCAGATAGAGGTCGGTCGAGATGGCCTGGAAGGCGACCAGCGCCGGCAGGACCAGGAGGAGACCGCGCGGGGCGGGGGAGGGGGCTGCGCTCTCGGCTCCGGCCATGGCGGCGCCTCTAGCAGCCGGATCGTGACCGTCCAAGCCTGGCGGCACGCTTGCGACCCCCGTCGGCGGGGGCTAGCGTCGCCGCGTCAGAGGGAAAGGGAGGTGGCCATGAGCAAGGCAGGCATGGGCCTGGGCGGGCTCGCGCTCGGCGCGGCGCTGCTCGCCGGAACCGGCCTCGCAGGGGCGCAGACACTCAAGGTCGTGCCGCAGGCCGACCTCAAGAACCTCGATCCGATCTGGACCACGGCCGCGATCACCCAGAATCACGGCCTCATGATCTACGACACGCTCTACGCGCTCGACGAGAAGCTCGAGCCGCGGCCGCAGATGATCGAGAAGCACACGGTGAGCGACGACGGGCTCACCTGGACCTTCACGCTGCGCGAGGGCCTGCTCTTCCACGACGGCACGCCCGTGGAGGCCAAGGACGCGGTGGCGTCCTTGAAGCGCTGGAACGTCAAGCGGGCCGGCGGCCAAGCCCTCGCCGCGCGCGCCGAATCGATCACCGCCAAGGACGCCCGGACCTTCGAGATCAAGCTCAAGGCCAAGTTCGGTCCGCTCCTCACGGTGCTCGCCGATCCCTCGCTCCCGACCTTCGTGATGCGCGAGAAGGACGCGCTCACCGACCCGAACACCCAGGTGACGGAGACGGTGGGCTCGGGCCCCTTCGTGTTCGTCAAGGAGGAGTGGAAGCCGGGCGACACGGTCGTCTACAAGCGCTTCGACAAGTACAAGCCGCGCAACGAGCCCTCCTCGGGCTTCGCCGGCGGCAAGGTCGTCCGGGTCGAGCGGGTCGAGTGGAAATACATCCCCGACACCAACACCGCCACCCAGGCGCTGATCGCGGGCGAGGTCGACGTCTACGAGATCCCGCCCATGGATCTCTTGCCGATGCTCGAGGCCGACCCGAACATCGTGGTCAAGGTCCTCGACCCGCTCGGCAAGATGGGCCACATCCGGCCCAACAATCTGCACCCGCCCTTCAACGACCCGAAGGCGCGGGCGGCGCTCCAGCTCCTCGTCGACCAGCGCGAGTTCCTCGCGGCCCAGGTCGGCAACCCGAAGTACGAGAAGGTCTGCTACGCCGTCTTCATGTGCGACGCGCCCTACACGACGCTCGCCCATGCCGAACCCTGGATGAAACAGGACAAGGCGAAGGCCAAGCAGCTCCTCGCCGAGGCCGGCTACGACTTCAAGTCGCCGATCGTCGTGCTCGTGCCGACCGATCAGCAGATCATCATGAACAACGTGCTCGTGATGATCGGCCTCCTCAAGGAGATCGGGGTGAACGTCGACGCCCAGTCGATGGACTGGTCGACGCTCACTTCGAGGCGGACCAAGATGGAGGATCCGAACAAGGATCCCAAGGTCGGCTGGCACATCTTCCCGACCTGGTGGACGGGCGTGCCGATGTCGAGCCCGATCACCAACGCCCCCCTCGTCGCCACCGGCGATCCCAAGACCGCCTGGTTCGGCTGGCCCAAAGACGACGTGATCGAGGAGCTGCGCGCCAAGTTCCTCGAAGCATCGACCAAAGAAGAGCAGATGAAGATCGTCGATGCGCTGCAGAAGCGCTATTACGAGACCTTCCCCTACATCAACACGGGGCAGTTCGTCACACCAGTCGCCTGGCGGAAGACCGTCAAGAACGTGCCGAACGCTCTCCTGTTCGTGGCCTGGAACCTGGAGAAGGGTTGACCCGGGACGGCTCGGGGCTCAGGGCGGATCGAGCGGCACCGGCGCCCAGAGCACCTGCTCGATCCGCTCGGCCCCGCTCGCCAGCATCACGAGCCGCTCGAGCCCGAGGGCGATGCCGCAGCTCTCGGGGACCAGGGCGAGCGCCTCGAGCAGCTCCTCGTCGATCGGGTGACGCTCGCCGTAGAGCCGCTCCTTGAGATCCATGGCGGCCTCGAAGCGGGCTCGCTGCTCGACCGGGTCGGTGAGCTCGCCGAAGGCGTTGGCGAGCTCGACCCCGCAGGCGTAGAGCTCGAACCGCTCGGCGGTGCGCGGCTCGGCCGGGCTCCTGCGGGCGAGCGCGGCTTCCGGGATCGGGTAGGCGTCCAGGATCGTCGCCCGGCCGCACCCCAGAGCGGGCTCGATCCGGGCGGTCAGCACTCGGGCGAAGAGGTCGGACCAGCTGTCGTCGGGGGCCACCCTGAGGCCCGCCGCTGCTACCTGGCGCGCGAGCGCCTCGCGGTCGGTGGTTCCGTCGGCCGCCACCGTGGCCAACAGATCGATGCCGGCGAAGCGCTCGAAGGCCTCGGCCACGGCGAGCCGCTCGGGCGGCTGGAAAGGATCGACCTCGACCCCGCGGAAGACGAGCCGCCGGCTGCCGGCGGCCTCGGCCACCGTCGCGAGCAGCTCGCCGCAGTCGGCCATGAGCGCCGTGTAGGGTTCCTCCGCCCGGTACCATTCGACCATCGTGAATTCGGGGTGGTGGAGCGGGCCGGCCTCGCGGTCGCGGAAGACGGGGCCGATCGCGACGATCCGCCGCTCGCCCGCCGCCAGGAGCTTCTTGCAGGCGAACTCGGGCGAGGTGTGCAGGAAGAGCGGCCGGACCGGCCGTCCGGCGGTGTCCCGGAGCGTGGTGCGGAAGCCGTGCAGGTGCGGCTCGTTGCCGGGCGAGGCCTGCAGGCAAGAGGGCTCCACCTCGAGGAAGCCCCGCTCCTCGAAGAAGCGGCGCAGGGCCTTGAGGATCCGCGCCCGGGCGAGCAGGAAAGGCCGCCGGTCGGCGTGCCGGTCGGGGTGCCACCAGGGCCGTGCCGCGGCGCTCATCGGCGGTACCGCCCGCTCTGGACCGGGCGGCCGCCAGCGGGTAAGAGCCCGGCCCGGAATGCCGCGGCGCGGCGAAGGAGCCTCATGCCCAAGGTCATCGCGAGCTCGCTCAGGAAGGGCAACGCCGTCGAGATCGACGGCAAGCTCTACGTGGTCCTGACCGCGCAGAACATCCACCCCGGCAAGGGCACGCCCGTCACCCAGCTCGAGCTCCGGCGGATCACCGACGGGGTCAAGATCTCGGAGCGCTACCGCACGACCGAGATGGTCGAACGAGCCTTCCTCGACGAGCGGGAGTATACCTTCCTCTACGAGGACGGCGAGGGCTGCCACTTCCTCAACCCCGAGAACTACGAGCAGATCACGGTGCCGAAGGACGTGATCGGCGAGCAGGCGGTCTACCTCACCGACGGCATGACGGTGACGATCGCCACCCACAACGGCGTGCCGCTCGCCGTCACCCTGCCGCCCCGCGTGGTGCTCGAGGTGGTCGAGACCGAGCCCGTCACCAAGGGCCAGACGGCCGCCTCCTCCTACAAGCCGGCCAAGCTCGCGAACGGCGTCCGCACGATGGTGCCGCCGCACATCCAGGTCGGCACCCGGATCGTCGTCTCGACCGAGGACGGCTCCTACCTCGAGCGCGCCAAGGACTGAGCCGCGGCCGGCGCGCGGGGCCGGTGGACCGAGCCCCGGGGCTCTGCTAACCGCTGCCGCATCGCACCAGGGAGCCAGCCGGTTGACCCGCGGCCTACGCCTGTTCGACACGCTCTCCCGCCGCAAGACGCCGTTCGTCCCGCTCGACCCGGCGCGCGTGCGGATGTACGTGTGTGGACCGACCGTCTACCAGCGGATCCACGTCGGCAACGCCCGCCCGCTCGTCGTCTTCGACGTCCTCTTCCGGCTCCTGCGCCGGCGCTACGGGGCCGAGCGCGTCGTCTACGTCCGCAACATCACCGACATCGACGACAAGATCATCGACCAGGCACGCAAGAACGGCGAGCCGATCGAGGCCTTGACCGAGCGGACGATCCGCGACTTCCGGGCCGATGCCGCCGCCCTCGGCTGCCTCGAGCCGACAGTCGAGCCGCGAGCCACCGAGCACATCGGCGAGATGATCGCGTTGATCGAAACCCTCCTCGCCGGGGGGCACGCCTATGTGGCGGAGGGCCACGTCCTCTTCCACGTGCCGTCCATGCCGACCTACGGGCGGCTCTCGGGCCGCGACCGCGAGGAGCTGGTCGCCGGTGCCCGGGTCGAGGTGGCGCCTTACAAGAAGGACCCGGCCGACTTCGTCCTCTGGAAGCCCGCCGCAGCGGACGAGCCGGGCTGGCCGAGCCCCTGGGGCCGTGGCCGTCCGGGCTGGCACATCGAATGCTCGGCCATGGCCGAGCGCTATCTCGGGCCTCTGCCGTTCGACATCCACGCGGGCGGCCAGGACCTGATCTTCCCCCACCACGAGAACGAGATCGCCCAGTCCTGCTGCGCCCGCGGCCAGGAGCTCATGGCCCGCTTCTGGCTGCACAACGGCTTCGTCCAGATGGCCGGCGAGAAGATGGCGAAATCGCTCGGCAACGTCGTCCGGGTGGCCGAGGTCCTCGAGCGCTACCCGGGCGAGGCGGTCCGGCTCTGGCTGCTCTCGGCGCATTACCGTCAGCCGCTCGACTGCACGGAGGCGGCGCTCGGCGAGGCGCGCGACGCCTTGCGCCGCTGGTACCGGGTGTTGGCCGACAACCGGATCGCGGCCGAGGATCCCGGCACGAGCGAGGGCCGGGTCGAAGACGCCCTCTGCGACGATCTCGCGACACCTTCGGCGATCGCCGCACTCCACGGGCTCGCCACCCGCGCCAACAAGGCCGAGAGCGCGGGCGAGCGGGAAGAGGCGGCGCGTGCCCTCAAGGGCGAGGCGGCGCTGCTGGGCCTGCTCGGCGCCGATCCGACCGCCTGGCTCAAGCACGCCGCCCCCGCCGGCACGCTCGGCGACGCCGAGGTCGAGGAGCGGCTCGTACGGCGGCGGCGGGCCCGCGAGGCGCGCGACTTCGCGACCGCCGATTCGATCCGGGCCGAGCTCGAGGCGGCCGGCATCGTCCTCAAGGACCGGCCGGACGGTCGGACCGACTGGGAGCGGCGCTGAGCCGGGAGCGGGCGATGGCGGGCGAGCGGATCCGGCTCTACGACACCACGCTCCGCGACGGCGCCCAGACCCAGGGCGTCGACTTCTCGCTCGCCGACAAGCGGCGGATCGCGCTCCAGCTCGACCGGCTCGGGATCGACTGGATCGAGGGCGGCTGGCCGGGGGCCAACCCGACCGACGAGCGCTTCTTCGCCGCGCCCCCCGGGCTCGCCCGCGCCCGGCTCGCGGCCTTCGGTATGACCCGAAGGGCCGGCCGCAGCGCCGCCAACGATCCGAGCCTCGCGGCCGTGCTGGGTGCCGGTGCCCCGACCGTCACCCTCGTGGGCAAGGCCTCGGCCCGCCAGGCCGAAGGAGCACTCGGTGTGACCCGCGAGGAGAACCTCGCGATGATCGCCGATTCGATCCGCGCGGCCCGCGACCGGGCGGCCGAGGTCATGCTCGATGCCGAGCATTTCTTCGACGGCTTCAAGGAGGATCCGGGCTACGCCATGGCCGCCCTCGAGGCGGCCGCGGAAGCGGGGGCCGACTGGCTCGTGCTGTGCGACACCAACGGCGGCACCCTGCCGCACGAGGTGGCCCGCATCTGCGAGCGGGTGCTCGCCCGCTTCCCGGGCGAGCGGCTCGGCATCCACGCCCACGACGACACCGGCAACGCGGTCGCCAACAGCCTGGCGGCGGTGCTGGCCGGTGTCCGCCAGGTGCAGGGCACCTTGAACGGCCTCGGCGAGCGCTGCGGCAACGCCGATCTCGTCACGCTCCTGCCCACCCTCGTCTTGAAGCTGGGCTTCGAGACCGGGGTCTCGGCCGATGCGCTCGAGGGTCTCACCCAGCTCTCGCGGACCTTCGACGAGGCCTTGAACCGTACGCCGAACCGCCATCGACCCTATGTGGGCGCCGCCGCCTTCGCCCACAAAGCCGGGCTGCACGCCTCGGCCGTGCTGCGCGATCCCTCCTTCTACGAGCACATCGACCCGGCCGCGGTCGGCAACGAGCGCGACATCCTGGTCTCCGACCAGGCCGGCCGCGCCAATCTTTTGGCCCGGCTGCGCGAGCTCGGCCTGCCGGTCGAGCCCGATCCGGACCGGACCGCGGCGCTTCTTTCCGAGCTCAAGGCGCGCGAAGCCCAGGGATTCGCCTACGAGGGGGCGGCGGCCTCCTTCGAGCTCCTGGTCCGCCGCCAGTTCCACCGCGTGCCCGATTATTTCGAGCTCCTCTCTTTCCGGGTGATCGACGAGCGCCGGCGTAACGCCAAGGGCGAGCTCGTGACGCTCTCCGAGGCCACGACCAAGGTCAGGATCGGCGAGCGGCGCTTCTTCACCGTGGCCGAGGGCAACGGCCCGGTGAACGCGCTCGATGCCGCGCTGCGCCAGGCCCTCGCCCCGGCCTATCCCTCGCTCGGCCGGATGCGCCTCCTCGATTACCGGGTCCGCATCCTCGCTCCCGAGCGCGGCACCGCCGCCGTCACCCGCGTCTTGATCGAGAGCGGCGACGACGAGGGCCGGATCTGGCAGACGGTCGGGGTGTCCGGCAACATCATCGACGCCTCCTACATGGCGCTGCACGACGCGATCACCTGGAAGCTCGTGGTCGACGGCGCCCGACCGGCGGACGGTGCGGGCCCGGCCCCGTGAGCGGGGCGGCCCCGGCCCCGTTCGTCGTGCTCGTCCGCCCGCAGCTCGGCGAGAACATCGGCACCGCCGCCCGGGCGATGCGCAATTTCGGCCTGACCGCGCTCCGGCTCGTGGCGCCCGAATGCGGCTGGCCCTCGGCCAAGGCGGTGGTAGCGGCCTCGGGCGCGCACGAGGTCCTGGGCGCCGCCACGCTCCACCGCGATACGGCGGCGGCGGTGGCCGACCTCGAGCATCTGTTCGCCACCACGGCGCGCGGCCGCGGGCTCGACTTGCCGGTGCTCACGGCCGAGGCGGCGGCCGCCGAGGCGCGCCGGCTCTGCGCCGCCGGTCGGCGGGTGGGGTTCCTGTTCGGCCCCGAGCGGACCGGTCTCGAGAACGAGGACCTGCGGCTCGCCGATGCCCTCGTCACCATTCCGACCGCACCCGATTTCGCTTCTTTGAACCTCGGCCAGGCCGTGCTGCTGCTCGCCTACGAATGGCACAAGGCGGGCGACGGGCGGCCGGCCGTGCTCGATCCGGTGGCGGGCGAGCCGCAGGCCACGAAAGCCGAGCTCGAGGGCCTGCTCGACCAGCTGCTCGCGGCTCTCGATGCGGTCGACTTCTTCAAGAGCCCGGACCGGCGGCGCAGCCTCGGCCCGGCCATCGAAGTGATGCTCACGCGCCGCGGGCTGACCCGTTCCGAGGTCCATCTCCTGCGTGGCATCGTCAAGGAACTCGCGGCCGGCGGCGCGCGGCGGGCGTCCAGCGGGGTTTGACAGGCGCGGCGTCTCGGTTATAAGCGGCGCGCTCGCGCTCCGAGGGAGCGCAGGAGCCCGTTCGTCCCCATCGTCCCGAGGCCCGATGAGCAAGCGCGCCGCCGCCAAGACCAAGATCTGCCGCCGTCTGGGGGTCAATCTCTGGGGTCGCAGCAAGGACCCGCTCGCCCGGCGCAACTACGGTCCCGGCCAGCACGGCCAGAAGCGCAAGAAGCTCTCGGGCTTCGCCACCCAGCTCATGGCCAAGCAGAAGCTCAAGGGCTATTACGGCGACGTCGGCGAGCGGCAGTTCCGCCGGATGTACGAGCTCGCCACGCGGATGCGCGGCGACACGGCCGAAAACCTGATCGGCCTCCTGGAACGCCGGCTCGACATGGTCTGCTACCGGCTCAATTTCGTGCCGACCATCTTCGCCGCTCGCCAGCTCGTCAACCACGGCCACGTCAAGGTCAACGGCAAGCGGGTCAACATCCCCTCCTACCTGGTCGAGGAGGGCGACGTGATCGAACTCTCCGAGCGCGCCAAGACCATGCCCATGGTCCTCGAGACCCAGCAGCGGCCGGAGCGCGACGTCCCGGACTATCTCGAGCTCGATGCCCGCAACCTCAAGGGCAAGTATCTGCGCGTGCCGAAGATGGGCGACGTGCCCTACCCCGTGCAGATGGAGCCCAACCTCGTGATCGAGTTCTACTCGCGCTGAGCGACCGGCGCTCCGATCGCGCCGATCCCTCGCTGCGCCGGCCGGGCGCGGCACCCGGTCGCGGTGCCCCCCGCTCGACGAGAGCGCGTCGCGACCGATCTGGATCGTCATGGACGCGCTCTTCCTGAGCCACGAGCCGCTCGTCCGCGCGACGGCCTTCTTCCTGGTCCTCGCCGCCATGGCCGCGGCCGAACTCGTCTCGCCACGCCGACGCCGCGAGATCCCGCGCGTTCTCCGCTGGACCAACAATCTGGCGCTCGTCGCCCTCGACACGGCGATCCTGCGCCTCGTCTTCCCCGTCCTCGCGGTCGGATTCGCCGGTATCGCGCAGCGCCACGGCTTCGGCCTCTTCAACATGGTCGAGCCGCCGCCCTGGCTCGCGATTCTCGCCTCGGTCGTGCTCCTCGACCTCGTCGTCTACCTCCAACACGTGCTGTTCCACGCCGTGCCGGGCCTCTGGCGGCTTCACCGGGTCCACCACGCCGACCTCGAGATCGACGTCACCACCGGCCTGCGCTTCCACCCGCTCGAGATCCTGCTCTCGATGCTGATCAAGCTCGCCGCGGTGGCGGCTCTCGGCGCCCCGCCCGTGGCCGTGCTCCTGTTCGAGGTGATCTTGAACGGCATGGCCATGTTCAACCACGCCAACGTGAAGCTCCCGGAGCGGGTCGACCGGCTCCTGCGCCTCGTCCTCGTGACCCCCGACATGCACCGGGTCCACCATTCGGTCGTCCCGGCCGAGACCAACTCCAACTACGGCTTCAACCTCTCCTGGTGGGACCGTTTGTTGGGCACCTACCGGCCGCAGCCGGCCGCGGGCCACGAGGGGATGACGATCGGTATCGAGCTCTTCCGCAGCCTGCGGGAGCTCTGGCTCGACCGGATGCTCACCCAACCCTTCCGCGGCCCGGCCTCGGGCCATGCCCTCGATCCCGGGCCGCAGCCAGGGGCGGCGGAGCGAGCGGCCCGCGAAGGCAGCTGAGATTGCCGCCCGCGAACTCGTCGACGAGCGGCCGGGGATCGCCCCCTCGGAACAAGAGGGCCTCGAGCCGCGCGGTCTCGGGCCGGGTCGGGAAGCGGGCCCGATAGGCCTCGACCCAGGCCATGTAGTGCCGGCCGTGGCCGCGCCGCTCCAGGAAGGAGAGATCCTGCCGCCGCCAGTCGGCCGACGGCCCGGGGCTCCGGTTCTCGGCGGCATAGGCCAGGACCCGGGCGGGATCGTCGATCGCATCGAGCAGGAAGCGGATCGCGGCGTGCAGGCTCCTGCCCTCGACCTCGAGACTCCAGAGATCGTAGCCCTGCATCGCCGCGAGCTCGGCGATCGCGACGAGCGAGGCGATCGCCTGGCGCTGGTACCAGAGCGCCCGCGCACCGCGCGCCGTCTCGGCCGGCAGGCTGCCGTCCGGCCGCATCCGGGCGAGCGCCTGCCGAAAGGTGGAAAGGCCGAGCGCGAAGGCACCGTCGTCGCCGGTGAGCGCGCCCACGGCCATGACCGCACTCGCCGCCAGATAGGCGTGGTTGTTGGTGGCACTCGGCTCCTCCGGCCGCTGACCCTCGAGCCGGCCGCGGGCGGCGGCCGCGAGCCGGCCGAGCCAGGCCTCGACCCGCCGGCGCAGCGCCGGGCTCGCTTCGGGGGCGTCGCGGACCAGTGCCCAGGCCACCACCGCCGGCAACAGGAAACGGTTGATGGCGAACCGGGTATTGGCGTCCGCCGAAGCCGGCGCCTCGAGCGCGCCGGCCCTCGCCCAGCGATCGAGTGCTCCGACGAGGGTGGCGCGGGTCTCGGGCTCGTCGTCGGCCAGGACCGCGCCCGCCGCCCGCATGAGGAGCCAGGCCACGGGGTTGAGCCGCGTGTCGGTGGCGTTGCCACGGGTGGGCTCGAGGGGGCCCGGAGCCGG
>DAIOUO010000062.1:0-2583 GCA_036759485.1 Geminicoccaceae bacterium
CCCCAGGCCGGGGCCGCGAGCACGGCGTCGAGCGCCGGCGACGGGGCGACGGGCAGCGACCGGGCCGGCCGGCGGCCGAGGCCCAGCAGGCCGGCGGCGAGCAGCAGAGCGTGGCCGGCGAGTGCCGTCGCCATCAGCCCGGCGCCGAGCGCGATGGCCCGAGCGCTCGCCGCCCAGGCGGCCGGCGCGACCCCGTCGTAAGAGAGATCGAGCGTCCGGCGAGGCATCCCAGCGAGGCCGGCCGTCACGCCGGCGAAGCCGAAAAGGACGAGCCCCAGGGTCGAGAGCCACGGCAAGAGCGTGCGGGCCCGCGGCGCCGGCACGGCGCCGCCGACCAGGGCGGGCAGCAGACGGCCGAGGCCCGCGAGCGCGGTCAGGCTCACCGTCCCCACCGTCAAGAAGTGGAAATAGGCAGGCACGAAGACGGTGTCGCTGAGCAGCGGAGCCAAGCGCTCCTGGATCAGCACGAAGGCGAAAGTGCCGCCGAGCGCGAGATTGACGACCGCTGCGGCGAGCGCGGCGAAGGTCGGCTCGCCCCATGGCAGCGCGCGCAGCCAGCCGAGCGGCCCGCGAGCACCGCGGGCCCGCAGCGCGGCCTCGAGCGAGACGGTCAGCACGAGGAACACGGCCACCGTCGGCACACCGATCAAGAGCGACAGGACCGAGCCGAGCAGCCGGACGGGCGGCGCGAGGTCCGGCTCGAGGAACATGTGGTAGAGCGAGGTCGGCGGCACCAGGAGCAGGTAAAGCGCGAAGGCGCCCTTCGAGAACCGCTCGCCGAGGATCGAGCGGACCCCGGTGAGCTCGGGCAGGAGCGCGTACCAGACCAGCACCGTGCCCATCAGCGGCAGGTAGTGCAGGTTGTGGAACAACAGGTGCCAGCGCGTGGCGTGCTCGTCCGGGAGCGGCCCGAGGCCCACGGCCCAGAGCGCGGCGGGCAAGAAAGTCGCGACTGCCGCGAGCGCTGTCACCAGCAACAGCCCGGCCCAGGCGGCCAGCCCGAAACCGAGCGCGCTCCAGGGGCCGCCGCCGTTCCGCCGCTTGGCCGCGAGCAGCGTGGCGAGTGCTGCGAGGGCGATCCCGGCGAGCCCGGCGCCGAGCGCCAGGTAGCTCGCGGCGGCGATCCCGGCCGCGGCGGGCGCCTCGCCGGCGAGCGTGGGCGGTGCGTCGTAGAGGAGCGGCGGCCCGGCGAGTGGTGCCACCCAGGCGAGCAGCAGCCCGATCGCGACCAGGCCGGCGCCGCCGCTCGCCAGGCCGCGGTGCCGGATCTCGGCGGCGCCCGGCTCGGCCGCCGCGAGCGCCAGCAGGAGCGCCCCCTGGGCGAGATAGAGCCAGAAGAAGAACACGCTCGCCCCGTGCCAGCCGAGCCAGGCATGGGCCGTGTCCGGCGCCGGCGCGAGCCAGCCGGCGCGGGCGAAGGCGGTGAGCGCCCCCATCCCGATCCCCGGCACCAGGGCGAGGAGCGCCAGCCCCCCCATCGCCACGATCAACCGCCGATCGCCGAGCGGCAGCGCGGCGAGGCGATCTGCGAGGGGCGCGGTCGCCACGGACGTTCTCCTCAGACCACCAGGATGCGTCCCGCCATCCGCTCGTGCGCCGTGCCGCAGAACACGGTACAATAGACGAGATAGCTCCCCGCCCGGAGGAAGGTGAGGTCTCGCTCGACCAAGAAGCCCGGCCGCAAGCGAACCACGTGACTGCCCGAGCCGAGCTGCAGTGCCAGCCCGTGCGGAACATCGACCGCCATCATGCGGAAGCGGTAGCGACGCCCGACCTCCAGCCGCAGCACCGCGGGCTCGAATCCCCACTGGAAAGCCATCAGGTAGACTTCGGCGGGACCACCCGGCGGCCCCGGCGGACCGCCGGGCTCCACCGCGCTCGGGCCGTGCAGCGCGTGCGGGTCGACCGCGGCTCCCGGCTCCGCGACGGGTGTCGATGGCGCCGGTCCGACACTGCCGTCCGGTAGGCGATGCCGACGGACGAATTCGTCGGCGAGCCGGCGGAACTCCTCGGGCGAGAGCCCGGCCGGCGCCGCGCCGTGGCCGCCGTGGTCGCCGGTCGGCGCGGCCGGCTCCGGCCCGTGGCCGTCGGCCGGGTGATGCTCCCACTCGAAAGGCCAGGGCGCCAGATCGAGCGCGGCCCAAGCACCGTAGAGGCCCACGATGCCGAAGCTGGCGCCGAGCACGAATCCCCGGCGGGTCGACAGCGAGCGGGCGCTCATCCCTGCTTCCCAGTGGGCGCCGAGGCGAGCCTCGAGAGAAAGGACGTCACCGCTTGGACGGTCAACCTACGCGAAACCGCGCGGCCGCTGCAAGAGCCGCTCGGGCGGGGTTCCGTGCCGACCGCGCTCGGTTCGTGGCTCCTTCCCGTCGGCGCGCGGCGCGGCCTCGGCGGACGCCCGCCGCGGCGATCGCCGTCACCCGGCGGCGGGTGCGGCCCCGAGGAAGCGGAGGAGGTGAGCGCGGAAGGCGGCTGCGCGGGCGACCGGGAAGAAATGCCCACCGTCGGGCAGGATCACGGTCTCTGCGTTCGGGATCGCCCGGCCCAGCTCCTCGCTGAAATAGGCCGGGGTCACCATGTCGT
>DAIOUO010000062.1:2593-13272 GCA_036759485.1 Geminicoccaceae bacterium
CCCATGACGAGCGTGGGCGCGCGGATCCGGTGCAAGTCGGCGCGTCGGTCGAAGGCGAGGATCGCCTTGATCCGCCGCAGCAGGATGTCGGGGTCGCGGATCCGCCGCCGCGCCTCCTCCTCGCTCACCGCGGCGATCTCGGGATGCAGGCGGACCCAGAAAGGCGCGTTGAGGAAAAGCGCCGAGATCCGCGCATAAGCTCCGGGGCCGAGGCCTTCCAGGATCTCGCGTCGATTCTGGAAGAGCAGGCGGAACCAGCCGTCGGCGGCGGTCCAGGTGGCACACAGCACGAGCCGGTCGATCCGCTCGGGCCGGTCGATCGCGAGGGTCTGGCCGATCGCCCCACCGGTCGAATGGCCGAGCAGATGCGCCCGCGCGAGCCCGAGATGGTCCATGAGCGCCACCACGTCGCGCGCCATCTGCTCGACCGAATAGTCGATGCGCGCCGGCGAGGAACGGCCGCAGCCCCGATGGTCGTGGAGGACGACCGTGAAGTGCCGAGCGAGCGGCTCGACGTGCGGGGCGAAGAAGTCCGAGAGACCGGCGAGCCCGGGCACCAGGAGGAGCGGCGGCCCCTCACCCCGGACGTCGTACCAGAGCCGGTCGCCGCCCGGCAGGGCGAGCTCGCTCAAGGATCGCCCCCGGCTGTAACGGCCGGATGGGCGAAGACGGTCGCGGCCTCGATCTCGAGCACGTCCGCCGGTCGCGGGAACGGTGCCGGCGCGGGCTCGCCCGGGCTGCGCGGCCGCCCGATCCGGGCGAAGAACTCGTCGAGCCCGTTCTCGCCGCCGGGGACCATCACCCACATCATGGCGAGTGGGCCCTCGCCCGTGTTGACGAACTTGTGCCGATGGCCGGCACCGACGAACACCGTGGTACCCGGCACGAGCGCGTGGGGCACGCCGTCGATCCAGGCCTCGCCGGTCCCCTCGTAGAAGAAGAGCAGCTCGTCCTGGGTCGGGTGGACGTGCTCGCGGATGAAGCCGTTCGGGGCGATCACCTGGATGCCCGTGGAGAGCGACGTCACCCGCGGATCGCGGCGGTGCGAGACCCGGACCTCGGCCCAACCGTTGGCCGGTACCGGCTGCCAGAAGCTCTCGCCCTCCTCGGGCCGCACGACGTGGACGGGGGTGTCCGCAGCCTCGCTCATCCATCTCCTCCCGCGCCGGCCCGGCATGTGGGGGCGGCGGGCGGCTCCGTGAAGGCCCCTTCAGCGCCAGCGCGGCGGCCGCTTCTCGAAAAAGGCCGCCGCCCCTTCGCGGACCTCGGGCCCCTCGAAGGCCCGGCCGATCAGCACGAGGCCGCGCTCGATCGCCTCGTTCTCGGTGGTGTCGAAGGCCAGATCGATCGCCTCCTTGCAGAGCCGAAGGGCGAGTTCCGGGCCGTCGGCCAGCCGGCGGGCGAGCGCGCGGGCTTCCTCGAGCAGCCGACCGCGCGGGACCACGCGGTTGACCAGCCCCCAAGCGAGGGCGGTCGCGGCGTCGATCGGCTCGCCCAGGAACATCATCTCCTTGGCCCTCCCCTCGCCGATCCGCCGCGTCACCCGTACGGTCCCGCCCGCGCCCGGAAAGACCCCGAGACGCACCTCGGGCAGCGCGAGCCGGGCCCCCTCCTCGGCGAGGATCAGATCGCAGGCGACCGCCAGCTCGAGCCCGCCGCCGTAGGCGAGGCCGCGGATCGCGGCCACGGTCGGCTTCGGGAAGTCGTCGAGCTTCGACCAGACCCGGTTCTCGCGGACCATCTTGACCGCGACCGCCCGGCCCGGGGCGACGAGGTCGAGGAACTCTTTGACGTCCGAGCCGGCGCAGAAGGCCCGCTCGCCGGCGCCGGTGAGCAGGAGCGCCCGGCAGGCCGGATCGACGGCGAGGCGGTCGAGAGCCTCTTCGAGCCGCCGCGTGAGCTCGAGCGTGACGAGGTTCAACGGTGGGTTGTCGAGGGTGACGACCGCCACACCGTCCGCGAGCTCGGTCCGCACCAGATCCGCCATCGGCCGGGCCTCCCTGTCACCGTGTGGCCGAGCGTACCGCCGAGAGCGAGCGGGGACGAGACCCGACGGTTCGCGGCAGACCGTCCCCGAGCGCACGGAAGACCGGTCGGAGCGAACGCGGGCAAAGCTTCGTTAAGGGTCGAGAGTTAGAACCGGGAACGAAACGTGCGCGGACGGGAACGGCTCCGAGATGTCACCCGACGAAATTTCGATCGCCACCTGCGAGCGGAGCCTGAGCTCCCCGCTGTGCCGCGCCGTCGAGGTCCTGGCGACCTTCGGCCGGCTCGCCGGCTTCAGGCCGCTCGCGGCGCTGCTCGCCGAGCGCGACATCGAGCGCCGGCTCACCTGCTGCTGGGTTCTGGCGCTCTGTCTGGTCGTGGTCGGCGCGGTCGCGGCGACGACCACCACGGTTCGCCTGGCAGAGGAGGGGCGCGACCACGGTGCGGCCGTCAACGACGCGGGGAGCCAAATCGCTCGGGCGCAGCGGATCGCCGCCTTCCTGCCCGAACTCGCGCGCGAGGACCCGGTCGAAGCCGAGCTCGCGCGGTTGGAGATCCTGCGGATCGCGGACCGGATGGAAGCGGTCTTCCGCGGCCTGACCACGGGGGAGCGTCCGCCTGCTCGGGGGACGGAGGCGCTCCGTGCGCATTACTTCGAAGGTCCGCTCGCCCTGGAACCCCGCCTCACCCGGTTCCTCGCGGAGCTGCGCGCGGTCCTGGACGATGCCGAACAGGGTACGCCCGTCGATTCGAGGATCGCCGCGCTCCGCGGCGAAGCGCTCGGCCCGATGCTCGCTCTGCTGGACAAGGCCGCCATCTTGCACGAGCACGATTTTCTCGAGCATCTGGACCAGCTCGTATTCATCGCCCTCCTGATCGGGACCGCGACGCTCCTCCTCCTCGCAGCGATCGGGATGGGGATCTTCCGGCCGATGGCACGCGGCATCGGCAGCCTCGTTCGCGATCTGAGTCGGCTCGCCCACGAGGATCCGCTCACCGGCGCCTTCAACAGGCGAGCGGTGGTCGCCGCGCTCGCCCAGGCGATCGCCGCCGGCCGGACGATCGCCACGATCGCCATCGATCTCGACCATTTCAAGGAAGCCAACGAGCGGGCCGGGCACGCGGGTGGCGACGTCCTCCTCAAAGCCGCCAGCGCGCGGCTGCGGGCGCTCGTCCGGAAGAACGACATCGTCGGCCGGATCGGCGGCGACGAGTTCGTCGTCTTCCTTCTGGGGGTGAGCCGAGAGGAGGAGCTGCGACCGATCGTCGAGCGCATTCGCGCCGCCTTGCACGAGCCGGTGCCGCTCGACGGCCGTCTCCTGCCGCTCGGCGCCACCCTGGGCGTGGCCCTCTGCCCGGACGACGCCGAGGACCCGGAGACCTTGCTGCGGCTCGCCGACGAGGCGCTCCTGCGCGCCAAACGCGAGCGCCGCGGCAGCATCGGCCGCGCTACGCGCGAGGATGCGCTCGGCCTCGAGATCGCCCGCGAACTGCGGGCCATGCTGGAACAGAGGTCGGACGAGCAGCTGCCCGAAGGGCTCGGGGCCGTACTGCAGCCGGTGGTCGCGCTGGCAGCCGGGCCGGCGTCGCCTCTTCTGGGCTTCGAGGCGCTCGCTCGATGGGTGCATCCGCGGCTCGGCGCCATTCCACCGAACCGCCTGTTCGCCGCCGCCGGGGACCGGGCGACGGCGGTGCGGCTCGGCCGGCTGGTGCGTCGCGCCGCGCTCGCGAGCTTCGCGGCGGTGCGCGCGGGGGCGCCGAGCGGGCTCCGGCTCGCCCTCAACCTCTCGCCTGCCGAGGTGTTCGACGAGACCCTCGTCGACACGCTTCTCGGCGATCTCGAATGGGCACGGGTCACGATCCGGGAGATTTGTCTCGAAATCACCGAGGAGGTCCTCCTGGATCGGGTGAGCGCCGAGAGCCTGGCCAAGCTCGCCCGTCTGCGGGAGGACGGGGCGCGTCTCGCCCTCGACGATTTCGGCACCGGCACCTCGGGTCTGTCTCACCTTCTCCGGCTACCCATCGATCTCGTGAAGATCGACCGCCGCTTCGTCCAAGAGCTCGGTCGCGATCGCAAGGCGGTCGAGATCGTCCGCGCCACCCTGGCGCTCGCCCGCTCGCTCGGCCTGCAGGTGATCGGCGAAGGGGTCGAGACCGAGGACCAGGCCCGCACGCTCGCCGAGCTCGGCTGCGACGCCGCCCAGGGCTTCTTCTTCGGCCGACCCATGGGACTGGTCGAGCTGCGGTGCTGGTTGGAGGAGCGGGCCGGCCGGTCGCCCGGCGAGCCCGACGTCAGGGAACGGCCGATCCGGCTCGGCCTAGCGGCCGCGGGTTGAGCGGGCCGCGTGCAGCCCCGGGCCGATCCACCGGCCCCGGGTCCACCGGAGCGAGGGCGGCGAACGGCTCGGGCCGCGGGCGACCGAAGGCGGCAGCCGACGCCACGGGCCCCGGCCGCCCTCCCGGCCTCAGGCGGCCGCCCGCTTGGGCGACCAGAGCACGCTCTCGACGCCGACGATCCGACCGAGGCGCTTGGCCAGATGCGCGGCCTCGGCGGCCGTCACGCCGGCGAGCTGGAGGTCGACCACGAGCTCGTCTCCGGGTACGCGCTGGCTGTGGCAGCGTTCGGGGACGTGCCCCATGAGCGCGAACACCTCGAGGACCCGCGGCAGTGCCGACGGCGTCGCCTGGGCATGGACCGAGAAGCAATAGGTAGCGGACACGGACGCACCTCGAAAGGGAAGGGTGGAGCCGAACGAGCGAGTGACCCGGCCTCAGCGCGAGGCCGGGACGGTAATTCGAAGGCCGCTCGCGGGCACCCGGTGCGTCATGCCATCAGCCTGCGGAGAGCCCCTCGCGCTGTCAAGACCGTCGTGCCTCCCCCCGGCGCGGCGGACGGGCCGGGCTCGCGACGAGACGAACGTCCAGAGCCACCGTGACCCTCGCCCGGCGCGGGGTCCCGACCGATGTCGCGGGCTTCCTCGCCCGGGAGGCGAAGCAGAAACTCCGCCACGAGCCGATCGACGGTCTCGTCTACCGAATGGCGGGCGGCACCCGGGCCCAGGACCCGATCGCCACCAACGCGATCGCGACAGTTCACAGCCAGCTCGCCGGCCCTGCCTGCCAGGTCCACGGCAGCAATCTCGACGTCCGCTCGCCGCTCGATGCGATCATGTACCCCCACGCCTTCGTGCGCTGCGGCCGGGTGCCGGACGACGTCACGATCGTCGACGATCCGGTGGTCGTGGTCGAAGTCTTCTCCGAGCGGACCCGCAACGACGACATCTTCGGCAAGCGCCGAGCGCTGCACGCCGTCCCGAGCCTGCGCCACTTCCTGCTGATCGAGCCCGAGCGGGTGCTGGTGGAGCTCGAGACGCGCCGGCCCGCCGGCCGGCTCGTGCGGCTCTTCCAGCGCCTCGAGGATGTCGTCGAGATCGACGAGCCGCGGCTGTCCCTGCCGTTGCGCGCGGTCCACGCCGGCACCGCGCCGGCCGGCCGCGGCTCCGAGCCGGGCGGCTTGTGGGACGGTCCGCGGCCGCTTAGGTTACGCGCACGTCTCGATCGGCGAAGCGACCCGCGATGGACGGGTCGCCCGGGGGGAGGTACGCGCGGGACTTCCGGCGCGGAGCTCGGGATGGACGGGGGCGAGGCTCGGGCGCGGACGCCGCAGGCCGGCACCGAATGGCGCGCGGCGCGCGCCTTCGCCGTCCTGGCGTGCGGTTTCTGGTCGGGTCCGACGGCGAGGCGGGCCTGGTTCCTCGCCCTTGCGCTCGCCGGCTGCGTCCTGCTCGGCATCGCCGCCAACGTCCTCATCGCGACCTGGAACCGCTGGTTCTTCGACGCGCTCGAGGCCCGCCACCTCCCCGGTCTCTGGCGGGCGGCCGGCCTCTTTCCGCTGATCGTCGCCGCGACCGCCGCCATCCAGGTGGGCGTCGTCCTCTCCCGCGAGACCATCCAGGTGCGCTGGCGCGAATGGCTCACGGGCGCGCTGGTCGACCGGTGGCTCGCGGACGACCGCTTCTACCGCCTGACACTCGGCGAGCGCGGCTCCAACCCGGAATACCGGATCGCCGACGACGTGCGGATGGCGATCGATCCCCTGATCGACTTCGCGATCGGCCTCCTCAACGCCTCGATCTCGGCGCTGACCTTCATCGGCATTCTCTGGGGTGTGGGCGGTGGGCTCGCGCTCGGGGGCTTCTGGGTCCCCGCCTACATGGTCGTGGCGGCCCTGCTCTACGGCAGCCTCGCCTCCGGCGCCACGCTCTGGATCGGCCGGACGCTGCCGCGCCGGGTCGCCGAGAAGAACGAGGCCGAGGCGCGCTTCCGCTTCGCCCTCACGCGGCTGCGCGAGAACGCCGAGGCGGTGGCCCTGCTGGGCGGCGCGGACGACGAGCGACGGGCGGCTCGCGCCCGGCTCGCCGAGCTCGTCGCCCGCTGGCGAGCGGTGGTCTGGCAGTCGGGGCGGCTCACCTGGATCGTCAACGGCAACGCCGTCCTCGTCCCGGTGGTCCCGCTTCTGCTCGCCACCCCGAAATATCTCTCGGGTGAGCTCTCGCTGGGTGCCGTCATGCAGCTCGCCGCGGCCTTCGTCCAGGTCCAGATGGCGATCGCCTGGCTGGTCGAGAACTGGCGGGCGCTCGCCAACTGGCTCGCCTCCGCGCGCCGCGTCGTCGAGCTCGCCGAAGCGCTCGACGGGCCGGCCTGTGCGGTCGGCTCCGAGCCGGCCCGTCGGCCGGCGGGCGCGCGCGGCGCATCGCCGCTGCTGGCCGTCGAGCGGCTGCTGCTCGAAGACGCGCAGGGCCGGCCGATCCTGCGGGTCGACGGGCTCGTGCTCGGCGCCGGCGAGCAGGTGCTGCTGGTCGGCCCCTCGGGCAGCGGCAAGAGCACCCTCGTGCGCGCGCTCGCCGGGCTCTGGCCCTGGGGCCGCGGCACGCTGCACCTCGCCACGGGCGCCCGCACCGCGATCGTTCCCGGCCGCACCTACCTGCCGCTCGGCAGCCTGCGCGACGGCCTCCTCTACCCGGGCGAGGCGGACCCGCCCCCCGACGGGCGGATCGCGGCGGTGCTCCGCCGCTGCGGTCTGCCGGACCTGGTCGAGCGCCTCGACCGGGTCGAGCGTTGGGACCGGCTGCTCTCCGCCGGCGAGCTCCAGCGTCTCGGTCTCGCCCGGGCGCTGTTGCGCGCTCCCGACCTCTTGGTGCTCGACGAGGCGCTGGCCTCGCTCGACGGTACCGCCGCTGCGGCGCTGCTCGCCGTCGTGCGCGAGGAGCTGCCCGGTGCGGCGCTCCTGGTTCTCGCCCAGCGGGCCGATCTGGCGGCCCTCTTCGACCGCGTCGGCCGGCTCGAGCCGGTCCCGGGCGGAGCCGGCGCGCTGCTGCGCGAGGCCGGGCCGACGCCTCGATCCCCGGGGCTCGTGGAGCCCCTCCTCGCGACGGGTGCCCCATGAGCCTCGCCATCTACGACGACGTCTGGAACCTCGATCTGGCCGTCTGCCCCTGCGATCAGCATCTGCTCGACTGGATCGCGGCCGAAGACATCCGGGGTGCCCGGATCTTCCACTTCGGCACCGGCAACCATCACCTCGTGGGTATCCGCTCGGCCGAGGACGGCCGTGGCAACGCCGTGCTCGGTATCACCGCGGCCCCCCGCGAGCACGAGAGCTATGTCCGCCTGGCGATCGCCCGACCCGAGATCGCCCGCGCCTACAAGGTCCTCTTCGGCGACGTCTACCAGCTCGACGGTCGGCTCCTCCCGGAGCTCGACGTCGCCACCCTCTTCCACCTCGGCGAATTCTGGAGCGAGAAGAACGCCGCCTACGGTGCCATGACCGACCGCGAGCTCGCCCTCCTCCTGCTCGACCGGCTCGTGCCGGGCGGCTGGATGCTCTTCTATACGGGCTCCTTCGCCTACGACAAAGCCGCTTCGATCGCGGACGCGCTCGAGGCCGAGGGTCGGCTCCTCCCGGCCGGCCGCTTCGCCTCCCTCCGCCTCGGCCGCAAGCCCGGCGGCTGAACGCCCGCACCCTCCGGGCCGTGGGTGGACCGGGCGGGTCCGGCTGCCTCCCCAGCCCCGCCGCCGGCCTCAAGCGGCCCGTTCGAGGGGCCGCGCGAGTGGCAGGCCGGCGGCCCGGATCGCCGCCTCGAGCCGCTCGATCTCGTGCCGGCCGAGCGCGACGAGCGGCGGCCGGACCACCGCTCGCGGCAGCCGGCCCAACAGGACGAGCGCCGCCTTCATCCGGTTGTGCATGTCGAGGAAAGGTGGCGCGTAGAACGCCTGGGCGAGCGGCAGATAGCGCTCGTTGACCGCCCGCGCGCCAGCCAGATCGCCGCGCCGGACCGCCTCGAACATCGCCACCTGCAGATCGGCCACCACGCTGCCGGCTCCCGACAGGACCCCCTCGCACCCCGAAACCAGCGAAGCGAGCAGCCAGGCCGAGTGCGTGCTCAAGACCGCGACCGGCCGCGGCAGCGACTGGAGGGTGCGCACCTGGCGTTCGTGCAGCACCGGATCGGCGCACCAGTCCTTGATCGCCACGAGGCTCGGGATCCGCTCGGCGAGCATGAGGATCGTCTCGAGCGGGTAGCCGAGCCCGGCCGGCCCCGTGAGCGGGTACTGGAACAGGATCAGCGGCAGCGAACTCGCTTCGGCGATCGTCGCGAAATGGGCGTAAGCCATTTCGGGGCGCAGCTGGCCGCCCATGGCGAGCACCGCGCTCGGGAAGACGAGCAGGGCCGACGCGCCACCGGCCTCGGCCCGGCGGGCGAGCCGGGCGGCATTCTGGCTGCCGTCGGCGTAGATCCCGTGCACCACCGGCAACCGGTCGCCGACCTCCTCCATCGTCAGGTCCATGACCCGACGCTGCTCCTCCTCGGTGCAGGAGGCGACCTCGCTCGCGTGCGCGTTGACCGTGATCGCGGCGATCCCGCGCACCCCGGCCACGTCGCGCAGATGCTTGCGGTAGCTCGCCTCGTCGATCGAGAGGTCCTCGTGGAAGGGCAACAGGCAGGCGGGGATCACGCCGGCCGGGCGCCAGTCGGGAAAGCGCGGCATCGAGGCCTCCGGAGCACGCCACCGCAGGGGGGCGGTGCGCGCCCGCGGCCGCCTCCCTCGGCTGAGGGAGGCTATCGCCGCTCCCGCGGCGGGACAATCGCGACCGGCGCAGGGCTCCGCAGCGCCCCCGCCCGGCCCGCCGACCCGGGCCGCAGGAGGAGCGCCCGGCAGGGCTGCGGTCGGCGGGCTTGCCGGGAACGTCGGCCGCGGGCACCTGTCGCAGAGGAACGGCACCGCGGCGGTCGGTCCGGCGGTCCGATGCGGGAGGCTCGATGCTTCTGGACGGCATGCGCGTGGTGAGCTTCTGCCACTTCCTGCAGGGCCCGGCCGCGGCGCAGTACCTCGCCGACATGGGTGCGGAAGTGATCAAGATCGAGCCGCCGGGTGGCGGTTACGAACGACGCTGGTCGGGCGGGAACGCCTTCGTCGAGGGCGTGTCGGCCTTCTTCCTCTGTGCGCATCGCAACCAGCGGACCATCGCGATCGATCTCAAACACCCGCGCGGTCGCGAGGTCGTGGACCGGATGATCGCCGGAGCGGACGTGCTCATGGAGAATTTCCGGGTCGGCGTGATGGACCGGCTCGGCTTCGGCTACGAGCGGGTCAAGAGCCTCAAGCCCGACATCGTCTACGCCTCGGCCTCGGGCTACGGGCCGAGCGGGCCGATGGTCGAGAAGCCCGGCCAGGACCTCCTGATCCAGGCCTATTCGGGACTCGTCGCGGTCACCGGCGCCACCCGCCCCACCCCGATCGGCCTCGCCGCGGTCGACCAGCACGGCGGTGCCCTCTTCGCCCTCGGGATCGTCGCGGCTTACGTCCGGAAGCTCAGGACCGGCCGCGGCACGCGGGTCGACAGCTCGCTCCTCAACGCCGGCATCGACCTGCAGACCGAGCCCCTCACGAGCTACCTCACGATGGGAGCCGACCGCTCGATCCTCGAGCGGCAGGAGAACCTCGTCTCCTGGTTCCACCAAGCGCCCTACGGCGTCTACCCGATCGCCGACGGCTGGATCGCCTTCTCGATCAACGATCCGGTCGCCCTCGCCAAGGCGCTCGCGAGCGAAGAGCTCGAGGCGATGGCCGGCATCGACCGTTACCGGGAGCGCGACCGATACGCCGCCGCGGTCGCCCGGGCGGTGGCCGGCCGCCGACTCGCCGAGCTCGCCCCCGCTCTCGACGCGCACGGCATCTGGTGGCAGCGGGTGCAGGACTACGACGATCTGCGCGACGACCCCCAGATCCGCGCGAACGGCTGCTTCTTCGAGGTCGAGGTCAAGGGGGGCAGGGCCGTCCTGGTGGCGCATCCGAACCGTTACGACGGCCAGGCACCCGGCGTGCGCCACCTCGCGGTCGAGATCGGCCAGCACGGCCGCGAGATCCTGGCCGAACTCGGCTACGACGCGCGGGAGATCGAGGCGCTCGCCGCGTGCGGCGCCGTGGCGCTGCCCGACGAGAGCAGGGGAGGCTGAGGGATGGTCGGGGTTCCGGTGGCGGTCGGGCAGAGCGTGCGTTTCGCCAAGACGGTGGGCGAGAGCGACGTCTACCTCTTCGCCGGGATCACGGGCGATCTCTCGCCGAACCACGTCGACGAGCAGGCCATGGCGGCGACCGTCTACGGCCGGCGGATCGCCCACGGCGCACTG
>DAIOUO010000063.1:0-12991 GCA_036759485.1 Geminicoccaceae bacterium
GGAAAGGGGGGGGTCGTGCGCGATCCGGCCGTGCACGCGCGGGTCTGCGCCGAGATCGCGGACTGGCTCGCGGCCCGGCCGGGCTGGCGGGTGCTCGGGATCACACCGTCGCCGATCCTCGGGCCCGCCGGCAATCGGGAGTTCCTGATCGCGGCTCTACGGGAAGGCGGGGACGCGGCGGAGGAAGTCAGCGCGCCGGCTCCGGCCAGAAGCTCGGATCGAGGGCCTCCTCGAGGCTGAAGGGGCAGGCCTCGGGAAAGCTCGAAAGCGGCAGGCCGGTTTCCAGCGCGGCCCGCTCGCGGGCCGCGTCGTAGGCGCGCGCGAACGTCTCGGAAAGGCTCGCGCGCAGGCTCGGGCTCTCCTCGAGAACGACCCCGATCTCGCGCCGTCGGTCGTCGATCGTGAGGCGCCAACTGCGCGTGCGCTTGCCGGGTTGGTGGCGCCACTTGAGGAGATGGGCGAGCAGTCGGAAGAGGCGCGAGCGCAGCTCGCGGCGCTCGGAGCGGGCCAAGGCTTCGATCTCCTCGGCGACGTTCTCCCAGTCGATCTCGACCGGCAGGTTCCAGCGGGCCCGCGCCGCTTCCCGCAGCGCCTTCGCCTGCGCCTGCGCCCAGGCCGCGAGATCCTCTTCGTAGAGCGTGCCCATGGCCCGAGAGATGGGGGTTCAAGCGGCCGCACGGAAGCGGGCGAAGCCGGCCTCGAGGTCGCGGATCAGGTCCTCGGGGTCTTCGAGCCCCACATGGATGCGCATCGCCTGGCCGGGCTCCCGCCAGGGCACGGCGGTGCGAAGAGGTGCCGGGTCGGTCGGGATCAACAGGCTCTCGTAGCCGCCCCAGGAGGCCCCCATGCCGAACAGCTCGAGATGGTCGAGGAAGGCGGAGAGCTGGGCGCCGGTGCAGGGCTCGAGGACGAAGCCGAACAGGCCCGACGCGCCCAGGAAATCGCGCCGCCAGAGGGCGTGGCCCGGATCGTCCGGCAGCGCCGGATGCATCACCCGGCGGACCTCGGGACGCCGGCGCAGCCAGTCGGCGAGCAGAAGGCCGCTCTCCATGTGCCGCTCGAGGCGGACGGCGAGCGTCCGGAGGCCTCGAAGGGCGAGGGTGCACTCGTCGGGCCCGGCGGCCGTGGCGACCTCGAACACACCGTGGCGGACGCGCTCGAAGAGCGCTTCGGTCGTCGTGATCGTGCCCATCATGAGGTCGGAATGGCCGCCGATGTACTTGGTCGCGGCCTGGATGCTGACGTCGACGCCGAGCGCGAAGGGCTTGCAGTAGAGCGGCGAGGCCCAGGTGTTGTCCATGACCACGACCGCACCGGCCGCGTGCGCGACCTCGGCGATCGCGCGGATGTCCTGCATCTCGAAGGTCCAGGAGCCCGGTGCTTCGAGGAACACGACCCGGGTCTCGGGCCGGAAGAGGGCGGCGATGCCGGCGCCGATGTCGGGGGCGAAATACGTGGTGGCGACGCCGAGCTTCTTCAGCATGCCGTCGGCGAAGCGGCGGGTCGGCCCGTAGACGCAGTCGACCACGAGCAGATGATCGCCGGTCTCGAGGAGCGCCAAGAGGGTGGCCGAGATCGCGGTCTTGCCGGAGCCGACGGCGATCGAACGGTAGCCGCCTTCCAGCCGGGCCACGGCTTCCTGCAGTGCCGCGGTGGTGGGCGTACCGTAACGGCCGTAGGAGCCGGGCTCGCCGTAGCGGCGGTTGCGGAAGGCCTCGACGGTGGGCGAGAGCACGGTCGAGGCTCGCCAGGTGGGCGGGTTGACGATGCCGTGATTGTGCTCGGGATCGCGCCCGAGCGTGGTGACGAGTGTGGAATCCTTCATCGGCCCGCCCCGCCGTGGTGGACGGGCGGCGCTTAGCACGCGCTCGCGCGGCAGCGGAAGGCTAGGGGGGAGGTACGCCGATCTCTCGACCCTGGCCTGCGATAGCGGATTGGCAGGCGCTCGGCAGCGTGCCATGACTGCCACAGAGCCGGCGCGCCGTTCCCCGCGCAGGGGCGGGCGGCCGCCGCCGAGCCACGACATCAGAACGACCAGGAGGGAGCATGTCCGTCAGCCGTTGGCTTCTGGCCGGGGCCGCGCTCGCGGGCCTCGTCGCCGCCGGCTCGGCGCAGGCCGGGGAGACCTTCGAAGCGGTCAAGAAGAAGGGCTTCGTCCAGTGCGGCGTCAACAACAGCGGCCTGCCCGGCTTCGCGCAGGTCGACGACAAGGGCAACTGGGCCGGCCTCGACATCGACCTCTGCCGGGCGGTCGCGGCCGCGGTCTTCGGGGACGCCAACAAGGTCAAGTACACCCCGCTCTCCGCCAAGGAGCGGTTCACGGCGCTGCAGTCCAAGGAGGTCGACGTTCTTTCGCGCAATTCGACCTGGACACTCGCCCGCGACAGCGCCCTCGGGCTCGATTTCGTCGCCGTCAACTACTACGACGGTCAGGGCTTCATGGTGCCGAAGAGCCTCGGGGTGAAGAGCGCCAAGGAGCTCGACGGCGCCTCGGTCTGCGTGCAGACCGGCACCACCACCGAGCTCAACCTCGCCGACTTCTTCCGCGCCAACAACATGAAGTACGAGCCGGTGGTCTTCGAGACCAACGACGAGTTGATCACAGCCTTCCAGGCCGGCCGCTGCGACGTCTTCACGACCGACCAATCGGGCCTGTATTCGAGCCGGACCAAGTTCGAGAAGCCGGACAATTGGGTGGTGCTGCCCGAGCTGATCTCCAAGGAGCCGCTCGGTCCGGCGGTGCGGCACGGCGACAACGAGTGGGCGGACGTCGTCCGCTGGTCGTTCTATGCCATGGTCGAGGCCGAGGAGCTCGGCGTGACCAGCAAGAACGTCGAGGAGATGAAGAAAAGCACCAACCCGAACATCCGCCGGCTGCTCGGGGTGGAGGGCGAGCTCGGCAAGGGGCTCGGTCTGCCGAACGATTTCGCCGCCAAGATCATCGCGCAAGTCGGCAATTACGGCGAGAGCTTCGAGCGCAATCTCGGCGAGAGCACGCCGCTCAAGATCGCGCGCGGTGTGAACGCGCTCTGGACCAAGGGCGGGCTGCAGTACGCGCCACCGTTCCGCTGAGCGCGCGCGGGAGCGCCCCGCAGAGGGCGGCCCCGTCCCGAGGGAGGCAGGCGCATGGCGGTCGGCGGCGAGGCGAGAGGATCGGCGCCCCGGGTGGCACTCTGGCGCGACCCGCGGGTCCGCGGCCTCGCCGCCCAGGCCCTCGTCCTGGGCCTGGTGCTCGCCGGGGCCGCCTATCTCGTGCACAACACGATCGTCAACCGCGAGCGGCTCGGGGTCGCCTCGGGCTTCGATTTCCTGGGCCGGCTCGCGGGCTTCGACGTCTCCCAGTCGCTGATCGACTTCGCGAGCGATCGCAGCTCCTACGGCCGCGCCTTCGTCGTCGGACTGTTGAACACGCTCTACGTGGCGGCGGTCGGGATCCTGCTCGCCACGATCATCGGCTTCGTCATGGGGATAGCCCGCCTGTCCTCGAACTGGCTCGTGGCACGGCTCGCCCTCGTCTACATCGAGGTCATCCGCAACGTCCCGCTGCTCCTCCAGCTGATCTTCTGGTACGTGGTGGTGCTCGGCGCCCTGCCGGGCCCGCGCGACAGCCTGGTCGTGCTCGGGATCGGCTATCTCAACGTCCGCGGCCTGTTCCTGCCCAAGCCGATCTTCGGCCAGGGCGCCGCGGTCGAGCTCTCGGCGCTCCTGGGTGCGTTGCTCGCCGTCGTCCTGCTCGCCCGCTGGGCTCGGCGGCGGCGCGAGGAGACCGGCCGGCCGTTCCCGACCGTCTGGGTCGGCCTCGCGATCCTGATCCTCGTGCCGCTCGGTGCGCATCTCGCGCTCGGCGCGCCGATCTCCTTCGACCATCCGCGGCTCACCCGCTTCCGCCTCGAGGGCGGGCTCGTGCTCCTGCCCGAGTTCCTGGCCCTCGTGCTCGGACTCTCGGTCTACACCGGCGCCTTCCTCGCCGAGATCGTGCGGTCCGGGATCCTCTCGGTCTCGAAGGGCCAGCTCGAGGCGGCGGGAGCGCTCGGCCTCAAGCCGAACCAGACGCTCCGACTGGTCGTCATCCCGCAGGCGCTTCGGGTGATCATCCCGCCGCAAACGAGCCAGTACCTCAACCTCACCAAGAACAGTTCGCTCGGGGTGGCGATCGGTTATCCGGACTTCTTCAACGTCGCGGGGACGATCAACAACCAGACCGGCCAGGCCGTCGAGGTGATCGCCATCACGATGGCGGTCTACCTCTCCTTCAGCCTCGCGATCTCGGCCTTCATGAACTGGTACAACGCCAAGATGGCGCTGGTGGAGCGCTGAGGCCGTGGCGATCGGCGAGATCTCGGCTCCGAGCCTGCGGCCCCCCGTGGCCGAACGGCTGGGCCCGGTCGGCTGGCTGCGGCGCAACCTGTTCAATTCGCCGTTCAACAGCGTCCTCACCGTGATCCTCGCGCTGTTCCTCTCCTGGGCGCTCGTCCAGCTCTTCGAGTGGGCGGTCCTGAACGCCGTCTGGCGCGCGGAGAGCAAGCAGGAGTGCGAGGCGGCCTTCCAGGGCCAACGCGGCGCCTGCTGGGCGCTCCTGCGCTCGCGTTTCGGCCAGTACGTCTACGGGCTCTACCCCGTCGAGGAGCGCTGGCGGATCGATCTCGCCTTCGCCCTTCTGGTCGTGGCGATGGCACCGCTCTTCCTGCGGATCGGGATCAACAAGCTGCTCTATGCCCTGGGGCTCATCCTCGTCTACCCGGTCGTGGCCTATGTGCTGTTCCTGGGCGGCCGGTTCGGCCTGGCCGTGGTCGAGACCAGCAAATGGGGCGGCCTGTTCCTCACCCTCGTGATCGCCGGGGTGGGGATCACGGCGTCGCTCCCGCTCGGGGTCCTGCTCGCCCTCGGCCGGCGCTCCCGGCTGCCGGTGATCAAGTCGCTCTCGGTCGCCTTCATCGAGCTCGTGCGCGGGGTGCCGCTGGTCACGGTCCTGTTCATGGCCTCGGTGATGTTGCCGCTCTTCCTCCCCGAGGGCGTCACCTTCGACAAGCTCCTGCGCGCGCTCGTCGGCGTCTCGCTGTTCTCGGCCGCCTACATGGCCGAGGTCGTGCGCGGCGGGCTGCAGGCGATTCCCAAGGGCCAGTACGAGGCCGCGGCCGCCCTCGGCCTCGGCTATTGGAAGACGATGGGGCTGATCGTGCTGCCGCAGGCCCTGCGCCTCGTCATCCCCGGCATCGTCAACACCTTCATCGGGCTGTTCAAGGATACCTCGCTCGTCCTCATCGTCGGGCTCTACGACCTGCTCGGCATGGCGCAGCTCATCATCAAAGACCCGCAGTGGCTCGGCCTCGCGACCGAGACCTATCTCATCGCCGCGGCCGGCTTCTGGATCTTCTGCTTCGGCATGTCGCGCTACAGCATGGCGCTCGAGCGCCGGCTGGCGCGCGGCGATCGACGGTGAGCGCCATGGAGCGAGGAGGAGCGCCCGTGCAACGCCCGGCGAACGGCGACGGCCGGCCGATGATCCGCCTCGAGGACGTCCACAAATGGTACGGCGAGTTCCACGTCCTCAAGGCGATCAACCTCGAGGTCGAAAAGGGCCAGAAGGTGGTCGTCTGCGGTCCCTCCGGCTCCGGCAAGTCGACCATGATCCGCTGCATCAACCGCCTCGAGGAGCATCAGCGCGGCCGGATCGTGGTCGACGGGATCGAGCTCACTTCCGACGTCAAGAACGTGGACGCCATCCGCCGCGAGGTCGGGATGGTGTTCCAGCACTTCAACCTGTTTCCGCACTTGACGGTGCTCGAGAACCTGACGCTCGCACCGATCTGGGTCCGGCGGATCCCGCGCAAGGAAGCCGAGGAGACCGCCATGTTCTTCCTCGAGCGGGTCAAGATCCCCGAACAGGCACACAAATATCCGGGCCAGCTCAGCGGCGGCCAGCAGCAGCGCGTCGCCATCGCCCGTGCGCTCTGCATGAAGCCCAAGATCATGCTCTTCGACGAGCCGACCTCGGCCCTCGACCCCGAAATGGTCAAGGAGGTGCTCGACGTGATGATCGAGCTGGCGAACGAGGGCATGACCATGATCGTGGTCACGCACGAGATGGGCTTCGCGAAGTCGGTCGCCGACTTCGTCGTGTTCATGGACAAGGGCGAAATCGTCGAGGTGGCGCCACCCGAGGAGTTCTTCACGAACCCCAAGTCGGACCGCACCCGGCTGTTCTTGAGCCAGATCCTCTCGCACTGAGCGCCGATCGACGCCCTCCGGTCGCCGCCTTGCCCCGCTGGCGCCCGCCGTCGGTCGATGCCCAGGGCGCCTCGAAACCCGCGGCCGGGTGCGGATACGACTTGTCATAACAACTCTTATCCGATCTTTCGCCGACGCCCTTGGCGGCGCTCGCGACAGGCCTACCTCTCGCCCGGACCTTCATGAACCGAGAACCAGGCGGGACCGGTGCGATGACGGTGGCCTCGGAGGCGGCGCGCCTGCCCCATCGGGGTGTGCTCGAGATCGGCGGCGCGGACGCCCGATCCTTCCTGCAAGGGCTCGTGACCAACGATCTCGGCCGGCTCGCCCCGGATCGCGCCCTCTGGGCCGCACTCCTGACACCCCAGGGCCGCTGCTTCGCCGAGTTCGCACTCGTCGAGCAGGACGGGCGGATCCTGCTCGAGGCCGAGCGCGCCGGGCTCGAGGCGCTCGCCAGACGGCTGGCGACGTACCGGCTGCGGGCCGCGGTGACGATCGAGGACCGCTCGGCCGCATGGAGCGTGCTCGCGCTCCCGGAGCCGGAGGCCGCGGCGCGCTTCGCTCTGCCGGCCGAACGCGGCGCCTGCCGCCGGCTCGCCGATGCGCTCGTCTTCGTCGATCCGCGCCTCGAGGCCCTCGGGGTGCGCGCGCTCGTCCCGACCGAGCGGGTCGAGGCCTTCCTGCACGCGCACGGCCTGAAGTCCGTCGACGCGGGCGCATGGGAGCGGCGGCGACTTCGGCTCGGCGTCCCGGAGGGCAGCCTCGACCTGCCGCCCGAGAAGGCGCTCGCGGTGGAATCGGGCTTTCTCGAGCTCGACATCGTCTCGCTCGGCAAAGGTTGTTTCGTGGGCCAGGAGCTGACCGCACGCATGGCGCATCGCGGGCTCGCCAAGCGGCGGCTGCTCCCGGTCCGGGTCGAAGGGCCGCTGCCGCCGCCCGGAACGATCGTCCGCTCCGACGGGCGCGAGGTCGGTGAGGTCCGCAGCGGCCGCGACGGCCGCGCGCTCGCGCTCCTGCGGCTGGATGCGCTCGACGGCGCCCCGCTCGAGGCGGACGGCGGCCGGCTGGTCCCGGAGAGGCCCGACTGGCTCGATGTAGGCTAGAAACCCTTGACATAGGGATTTAGACCTTATACCGAAGGGGCGTGGCCGCAAAAGCGGCTACGGTCATCGTTCTCCTGCCTCCTGCCCCGCTCGGGCGGTCGGCGTCGTCCCGCCGACCGCCCCTTTTTCCTCCAGCCGTTCGGTGCGGGTGCGCGCGCACCGGGGCGGCGGGCCCGCGAGGGCGGTCCACCCGCGGACAGCCTCGCGGCGAAAGGCTCAGCCGCGCTCGGCGAGCGGCGGATCGAGCTCGGTGAGGAGGGTTGCGAGACCCTCGAAAGGAGCGGGCGCCGCCGCGTCGAGCCGATCGGCGAGGCGGGCCACGACGCGACGGCCGGCCTCCGCTCGCAGCTCCTCCTCGAGCCAGCGGCGGGCCTGGGCCGACCGGCGCGCCGCGGCCTCGCCCGCACCGGCGCGGATGCGGGTCTCGAGAGCATCCAGCAGGGCATCCAGCCCCTGCCCCCGGCTCGCCGAGACCAGGACCACGGGCGGCCGCGGCCGATCCGGTGGTGCGGCGAGCGCGAGGGCGGCCTCGAGCTCGCGGGCGCTGCGTTCGGCGACCGCGCCGAGATCGGCCTTGGTCACCACCGCGAGATCGGGGATCTCGACGATACCGGCCTTCAGGAACTGCAGCGAATCGCCCGCGGCCGGCTGGACGGCGAGGAGCACGGTATCGGCCAGATCGGCGATCTCGGTCTCGGACTGGCCCACACCGACCGTCTCGATCAGCACCCGGTCGAACAGCGCGCGCAGGAGCACGAGGGCGGGAAAGCAGAGCGAGGCGACGCCGCCCAGCCGGTCGCGGGCGGCCATGGAGCGGACGAAGAGCTGTTCGTCCTCGGGGTCGAGGGCGAGCCGGGTCCGATCACCCAGGAGGGCCCCGCCGGTCCGCCTCGAGGAGGGATCGACGGCGAGCACCGCGACGCTCCGGCCCTGCCGACGCCAGGCGCCGACCAGGGCGGAAGCGAGGGTGGATTTGCCCACCCCGGGCGGGCCCGTGAGCCCGACCGCCCAACCGCACGGTGCGGCCCAGGCGGCCTCGAGCAGCGCTCGCGTGTCGGCTTCCCCCGGCGCTTCCTCGAGGTGGGCGAGCGCGCGGGCGAGGGCGGCCTTGCCCCCGGCGCGGAGCCGCTCGAGGCCCGGGCCCGCCGTCACCTGCGCGCGGTCCGGGACGCCCGGTCGGCTGCGCGGCGGCCGAGCCGATGCGCCCCGTCGCCGCCCCCCAAAGGCTTCGGGCGGACGACGGGCCGAGCCTCGGCCCGCCCGCTCATCCGTGCTCCGGGCTCGCGGCCGCACCCCGGCGCTTCAGGACCGCCTGGGCGGCGGCCAGCCGAGCGATCGGCACCCGGTAGGGCGAGCAGGAGACGTAGTCGAGCCCCACCTCCTCGCAGAAGGCGATCGAGGCCGGATCGCCGCCGTGCTCGCCGCAGATCCCGAGCTTGAGGTCGGGGCGGGTGGCGCGGCCGCGCTCGCAGGCGATCCGCACGAGCTCGCCCACGCCCTCGACGTCGAGCGATCGGAACGGATCGGTCGGGAAGATCCCGGCCTCGAGATAGGCGTCGAGGAACTTGCCGGAATCGTCGCGCGAGAGGCCGAGTGTCATCTGCGTGAGATCGTTGGTGCCGAAGCTGAAGAAGGCGGCGTGGCGGGCGATCTCGCCGGCCCGCAGCGCCGCCCGCGGCAGCTCGATCATGGTGCCGAAGAGATGGTCGATCCGGCGGCCCTTCTCGCTCATCACCCGCTCGGCCACCGCCCGCAGCCGCTCGGCGACGAGCTCGAGCTCGCGCGCCGAGCCCACGAGCGGCACCATGATCTCGGGCACGACTGCCGAGCCCGTGCGCGCCTCGACCTCGAGCGCCGCCTCGACGATCGCCTGGACCTGCATCTCGTAGATCTCGGGGTAGACGATCCCGAGCCGGCAGCCCCTGAGACCCAGCATCGGGTTCGCTTCCTCGAGCTCCTTGAGGCGGCGGCGCACCACCCGCGGCTCGACGCCGGCGGCGGCCGCGACCTCGCCGATCTCGGCCTCGGAGTGCGGCAGGAACTCGTGAAGGGGCGGGTCGAGCAGGCGGATGGTGACCGGCCGGGCGCCCATGATCGTGAAGAGCTCGACGAAGTCGGCTCGCTGCATGGGCAGGATCTTGGCGAGCGCTCGGCGCCTGCCGTCGGCATCGGAGGCCAGGATCATCTCGCGCATGGCGACGATCCGGTCCTCCTGGAAGAACATGTGCTCGGTCCGGCAGAGGCCGATGCCCTCGCAGCCGAAGCGCACGGCGGTGCGGGCATCCAGCGGCGTCTCGGCGTTGGTGCGCACTTTCAGCCGGCGCACCGCGTCCGCCCAGCCCATGAGGGTGGCGAAGTCGCCGGAAAGTTGTGGATCGACGGTCGCCACCGCGCCGAGCATCACCTCGCCCGAGGAGCCGTCGATCGTGATCACCTCCCCCGCGGCGACCCGCACCCCACCGGCCCCGAACGCGCGCTCCTCGTAGGAGATCAGGAGGTCACCGGCGCCGCACACGCAGGGCTTGCCCATGCCGCGCGCCACCACCGCGGCGTGGCTCGTCATGCCGCCGCGGGCGGTGAGGATGCCCTTGGCCGCGTGCATGCCGTGGATGTCGTCGGGCGAGGTCTCGATCCGCACGAGGATCACCGCCTCGCCGGCCGAGGCCAGACGCTCGGCTTCCTCGGCGCTGAAGACGACCTTGCCGGAGACCGCTCCCGGTGAGGCCGGCAGGCCCTTGGCGATCACCCGCCGCTCGGTCTTGGGGTCGAGCGTGGGATGGAGCAGCTGGTCGAGCGCCGCGGGGTCGATGCGCAGGAGCGCCTCCTCCCGGGAGATCAAGCCCTCCTCGGCCATGTCGACCGCGATCTTGAGGGCGGCGGCGGCGGTCCGTTTGCCGGAGCGGGTCTGCAGGACGTAGAGTCGGCCCTTCTGGACCGTGAACTCGATGTCCTGCATGTCGCGGTAGTGCTGCTCCAGGCGGTCGAAGACCGCGACGAGCTCGGCATAGGCGCGCGGCATCCGCTCCTCCATGGAGCCGCCGGCCGTACCCGATCCGGCCATGGCCTTGGAGAGCGGCTGCGGGGTGCGGATGCCGGCCACCACGTCCTCGCCCTGGGCGTTCACGAGATACTCGCCGTAGCGGAGCTTCTCGCCGGTCGAGGGGTTGCGGGTGAAGGCGACCCCGGTGGCGCAGTCCTCGCCCATGTTGCCGAACACCATGGCCTGGACGGTGACCGCGGTGCCCATGTCGGCCGGGATGCCGTGCAGCTTGCGGTAGGTCTGGGCGCGCGGGTTCATCCAGGAGCCGAACACCGCGCCGATCGCGCCCCAGAGCTGCTCCTCGGGGTCGTCGGGAAAATCGCGGCCGAGCTGCTCGCGCACGAGCGCCTTGTAGGCCGCCACGAGCCGCTCCAGCGCGTCGGCCGGGAGCTCGTTGTCGAAGCGGGCGCCCTGCTCGCGCTTGGCCTCCTCGAGGCGCTCCTCGAACAGATAGTGGTCGAGGCCGAGCACGACGTCGCCGTACATCTGCACGAAGCGACGATAGCTGTCGAAGGCGAAGCGGCGATCCTCGCTCGCCCGGGCGAGGCCCTCGACGGTGCGGTCGTTCAGGCCGAGGTTGAGGACCGTGTCCATCATCCCCGGCATCGACACCGGCGCGCCCGAGCGGACCGAGACCAGGAGCGGCCGCTCGGGATCGCCGAAGCGGGCGCCGACTTCCCGTTCGACGGCGGCGAGGGCTTCCCGCACCTGCTCGCGCAGGCCCTCGGGATAACTCCGATCGTGCGCGTAGTACCAGGCGCAGACCTCGGTCGTGATCGTGAAACCGGGCGGCACCGGCAGGCCGAGGGACGCCATCTCGGCGAGATTGGCCCCCTTGCCGCCCAAGAGTCGTTTCATGCCGGCGGTCCCCTCCGAGCCGCCGCGACCGAAGCGGTAGACCCATTTGGCCATCAGCCGCCCATCCTCCGATAGCGGCCGCCCGCGGGACGGCCTTGCCTAGCTGCGCCCGGGCTCCTCGATGCGCGCGAAATCCGCGACGTCGCCGAGCGCCGAGCCTATCCGAGACAACATGAACAAACGGTTGACGCGCAGCTCCGGATCCGCCGTGTTGACCATCACCCGGTCGAAGAAGGCGTCGATCGGTGCCCGGAGCGCCGCGAGCGCCGCCATCGCCTCGGCCCAGCGCTCCGCGGCGAGCGCGCGGGCGATTCGCGTCTCGGCCTCGCCCAGGGCCGCGAACAGCGCCTTCTCCTCGGCCGCCTCGAGCCGCTCGGCGCGCGGCGAGCCGGCGTAGCTGCGGCCGTCCTTGCGCTCTTCGATCGCCACGATGCTGGCCGCGCGGCGATAGCCCGCGAGCAGGTTGCGGCCGTCCTCGCTCTCGAGAAAGGCCGCCAGCGCCCGGACCCGGGCCACCAGGCGGACGAGATCGTCGTCGAGGCCGGTCGCGAGCACGGCCGCGACATGGTCGTGGCGCAGCCCCTCCCCTCGCAAGAGCACGACCAGCCGGTCGACCAAGAAGCGGAGGAGCTCGTCCTGCAGGGATGCCCGCTCGACCCCCTCGAACCGGGCCCCGTAGCCCTCGAGGGCGGCCGTGAAGGTCTCCCGCAGCGGCAGTCTGAGCCCGTTCTCGAGGAGGAGCCGGATGATGCCGAGGGCGGCGCGGCGCAGCGCGAACGGGTCCTTGGTGCCGGTCGGCCGGATGCCGGCGGCGAAGAAGCCCACGAGCGTGTCGATCCGGTCGGCGAGGCCCAGGACCACGCTCTCGGGCGCCGAGGGGCAGCGATCCTCCGGGCCCTTGGGCTGGTACTGCTCGGCGACGGCGCGCGCGACCGCCTCGGGCTCGCCTTGGGCGCGGGCGTAGTGGCCGCCCATGATCCCCTGGAGTTCGGGGAACTCGCCCACCATGCCGGTGACGAGATCGGCCTTGGCGAGGAGCGCCGCCCGTTCGGCCAGGACCCGGTCGGCCCCCGGCACGAAGGGGACGAGCGTACCGGAAAGCGCCACGAGCCGCTCGACCCGCTCGCCCTGGCTACCGAGCCGCTCGTGGAAGACCATGCTGGCGAGCTTCGGCAGCCGGCTCTCGAGGCTCGCCTTCCTGTCCTGCTCCCAGAAGAAGCGAGCGTCCCAGAGGCGGGCGCGGAGCACCCGCTCGTTGCCGGCGACGATCGCCCGACCAGCGTCGGCCGCCTCGATATTGGCGACCACGACGAAGAAGGGGGCGAGCCGTCCCTCCGCGGTCTCGAGGGCGAGGTAGCGCTGGTTCTGGCGCATGGTGAGCACCAGGACCTCGCTCGGTATGTCCATGAAGGCCGGGTCGATCCGACCCAAGAGCGGAACCGGCCACTCGACGAGGCCCGTGATCTCCTCGAGCAGCCCTTCGTCGCGGACGAGGCGGAGCCCCTGCCCCGCCGCGAGCCGCTCGGCACCCTCGAGGATCCGCCGGCGGCGCTCGGCCGGGTCGAGCACGACCCGGGCGGCCGCGAGCGCCGCCTCGTATTCGGCGAAGCTCTTCGGGCGCAGCGGCTCGGGGGCGAGGAAGCGGTGGCCGGTGGTGGTCGTTCCGCTCTCGACACCGGCGAAGGCGAAGGGCACGGGCTCGCCGTCGAAGAGGCAGAGGATCGAGCGCAGGGGCCGGACCCAGCGCGCCTCGCCCGTGCCC
>DAIOUO010000064.1:0-12972 GCA_036759485.1 Geminicoccaceae bacterium
GCATAGTCCTCGAGCCGCCCTGCTCGAGCTGGTGACGCCCCTGCAACGGCTGTTGCGCTCGGTACGCGGGGATTGTCCGGGCGAAAAAACCAACTAGAGATGGCACTGGGCGTCCCGCCGAGACGGGGTGCCGTCGAGAACGCAGGGGTCAGGGGAGGAAGTCATGGGGATCGTCCGGGCGCTCTTTTCCGGCGCTGCGCTCGTAGCTCTGGCTACGGCGAGTGCGCAGGCGGGCCAATATGTCGACTGGAACGCGGACGGCACGGCGACGCTGAAGCTCGGGCCGGAATACGACAACGCCCGGATCACCGTTCCGCAGAGCATGCTCGGCAGCGCCTTCGGGCCGAACAAGCAGCCCTTCAAGGGGGTGACGATCAGCGTAACGGTGAACGGCGCCGGCCCCAAGGGCGGCATTTCGGGCCCGCTCTACAGCTTCCGGCCGATCTGGGAGGAACTTTCGGGCGGCAAGGTCAACATCGTCGAGTTGCCGTTCGCCGAGCATTACACCAAGATGATGCTCGATCTCAGGAACGGCACGGGTCAGTACGACGCCTTCATGGTCGGGGCCTTCTGGTACGGCGACATCGTGCCGGCCGGCTACGCGTACCAGATCGACGACCTCATGAAGTCGGGCAAGTACCCGCAATGGTCGTACGACGTGATGCCGCCCTCGCTCAAGACTCTGCACCAGTGGGAGGGCAAGTCCTACGGTGTGCTCAACGACGCCGACGGCCAGGTGCTCTACTACCGCAAGTCGGCGCTCGAGAACCCGGAGCATCGGGCCGCGTTCAAGGCCCAGTTCGGCTACGATATGCCCTCGCCGCCGGCGACCTGGCAGCAGCTGCTCGACATCTCGAAATATTTCAATGGCAAGAACTGGGACAAGAACGACCCGGATCCCGACAGCGGCACGGTCCTGCACCTCAAGGTCGGTGAGCAGGGCCATTATCATTTCCAGTCTTTGTCCGCCTCCTTCGTGATCAATCCGGGCGAGAAGGTGACACGGACCCAGAACGTCTACTGGTTCGACCCAGCGGACATGAAGCCGCTGATCAACAGCCCGGGCCACGTCAAGGCGCTCGAGTTCCTGCAGGAATTGCACCGGACCGGCCCGGCCGCCCAGGTCGGCTGGTCGCTCGGCGAGGCCTGGGACTATTTCCTGCGCGGCAAAGCGGTGTTCGTCTTCTCCTGGGGAGACGTCGGGGCGCTGTGCCAGGACAAGGCGCGCTCGAAGATCCAGGGCGATTGCGCTGCGGCGATGTTGCCCTCTTCCAACGAGTATTGGGACTTCGCCAAGCAGAACTGGGTCAAGCTCGACAAGCCACGTCAGGTCGGCAACACGACGGGCGGTTCCTGGCACGGCGTGATCTCGAACTACTCGGCCAATCCCGAAGCTGTCTTTTCCTTCTTGTCCTTGATGGCGATCCCGCCGGTCTCCAAGCTCATGGCGATGTACGGCTGGGATGGCGTCGATCCCGGCTTCTCCTACCAGTTCCTGAAGGAAGACGGCGGTACGGCGACCCTGGACGAATACGTCAAGGCCGGTTGGGATCCGAACGACGCCAAGACCTACACCAAGGCCTACAAGGATCTCTTCTACGCCCCGACCACGCTGACCTATCTGCGCATCCCGGGCTCGTTCGAGTACTGGGACATCCTCGACAAGAACCTGTCGGCGGCGATGTCGGGCGCCAAGAACGCCAAGCAGGCACTCGACGATACCGCCACCGCCTGGGAAGGGGTGACCAACCGGACCGGGCGGGACAAGCAGCTCAAGGACTATCGCGCGGCGATCGGCTACAAGGAGTGATCGCGGCCTGACTGCGGCTCCGGCCGGCGGGGCGACCCGTCGGCCGGAGCACCGCCGCGACGACGCCGATGCGCTGGACCGGCAGGATCCGTTTCTTGTTCCTGGCACCCGCCGTCCTGTGGGTGCTCGCCTTCACCGTTTTCCCGCTCGGTTACTCGCTCTGGCTCGCCTTCTTCAAAGTCGAGCAGAAGGTCGAGATCAAGCGCCTCCAGGTGCCCGTGCTCGACGAGCAGGGCCGCCCGGTCGTCGAGGACGGCCAGCCCCGGATGCGCAACGTCGTGCTGCGGGAGAACGTCACCACCTCGACCTTCATCGGCCTCGACAATTTCCGCCGACTCTTGGCCGATCCGCAGGTGGCGGACGCGGTCCGGGTCACCCTGGCCTTCCTGTTGCTGGCGGTGCCGGCCGAACTCGTGCTCGGGTTCCTGCTCGCAGTTCTCTTCAACCGGCAGATCATGGGCCGAAGCGTGCTGCGGGCCGTCATGATCCTGCCGATCTTCGCCACACCCCTGGCCGTGGGCTACGTCTTCTTCACGATCTTCTACGAGGTCGGCGGGCCCTTGGCGTGGACCGGGATCCCCTGGCTCTCGCACCCCTCCTGGGCACTCGTCTCGGTGGCGCTGGTCGACATCTGGCAGTGGACGCCTTTCTGCTTCCTCGTGATCCTGGCTGCCCTGCAGGGCGTGCCGGACGATCTCTACGAGGCGGCGCGGATCGACGGGGCGTCGAACTGGGACATGCTGACGAAGGTCCTCGTTCCGCTCCTGACCCCGACCTTCGTGATCGTGCTCCTGATCCGCCTCGCCGAGGCGTTGAAGCTGTTCGACATCCCATTCGCCATGACGGGCGGTGGCCCGGGTACGGCCACCCAGCCCTATTCGATGCTCGCCTTCCGAACGGGCCTGCGCTTCTTCGATCTCGGTTACGCTTCGGCCATGGCCTACGGGCTCCTCGCCGTCGTCACGGTCGTGATCACCCTCTTCTTCCGCAGGATGCGAGAGAGCTATGGCTGAGCCCGTCGGCCGGCGCGGTTCGAGCCTCGCGGACGGTCTCGCCTTCCTGGGTGCGGTGCTCGTCGCCCTGGTCTTCGTCTTCCCGATCTACTGGGCCTTCTCGCAGTCGCTCAGGAATCCGCTCGACACCTTCACGGTGGCGGGTTTCGGCATCCCCTGGCTCAATTTCGAGCCCACGCTCGCCAACTGGATCGACCAGGTCGGCACGCCCGAGACGCTCCGCTCGCTCGCCAACAGCACGGTGGTGGCCCTCGGCGCCGCGGCGCTCGCCCTGCTGCTCGGCACGCCCGCCGCCTACGCCGTCGCCCGCTTCCGCTTCGCGCGCTGGAAGAATCGCGACATCACGATCTGGTTCCTCTCCCAGCGCGTGCTGCCGCCGGTCGCGACCGTGGTGCCGTTCTACCTCGTGATGCGGGCACTGGGCCTCCTCGACACGCACCTCGCGCTGATCCTGGTCAACGCCACCTTCGTGCTGCCCTTCGTGGTCGTGATTCTGCGGCAGACCTTCCTCGACCTGCCGCTCGAGCTCGAGGAGGCGGCGCTGGTCGACGGCGCGTCGCACTTCGGGGCCTTCTGGCGGATCGCGCTGCCGCTCGCCGCCCCGACGCTCGCCGCCACGGGCCTCATCGTCTTCGCCTTCACCTGGAACGAGTTCCTCTTCGCGGTCGCCCTCTCGAGCCGCAACGCCATCACCGTGCCGGTCCACATCGCGGGCGCCGTCGACACGCGCGGTGTGCAGTTCTGGTTCATGGGGGTGCGTGCCATGACCGCGATCGTGCCGCCGGTGCTGATCGCACTCCTCGCTCAGCGCTACATCGTGCGGGGGCTCACGCTCGGCGCGGTCAAGGGCTGAGGCGGGGGGCGGGCTCGGGTGGCGGCAGGCGGAGTTCGGCCGCGACGAGCGCCCGGGTGGCGGGAGCGCGCGGTGCGGCGAGCACCGCCGCGGTCGGGCCCTCCTCGACGATCCGTCCCTCGGCCATCACGAGGATCCGATCCGAGGCGGCCCGCGCCGCACCCAGATCGTGGGTGATCAGGAGCCAGGCGAGCCCCTCCTCGCGGCGCAGCCGGTCGAGGAGGTTCAGGATCTGGGCCTTCACCGACACGTCGAGCTGGGCCACGGGCTCGTCGAGCAGGAGGAGGCGGGGCCGGCAGGCCAGGGCGCGCGCGATCGCGACCCGCTGGCGCTGGCCGCCCGAGAGCTCGTGCGGGAAGCGCTCGGCGAGGGCCGGGTCGAGGCCTACCCGGGCGAAGAGCGCGGCCACCGCCGCCGGCCGGTCGGCACGCGGCACGAGGCCGTGCACGCGCAACGGATCGGCCACCTGGCGGCCGACCCGCCGGCGCGGGTCGAGGGCCGCGAGCGGATCCTGGAAGACGAGTTGCAGGCCAGCGCGCAGCCGGCGCAGAGGCTCACCCGAAAGGGCGAGGAGGTCGCGGCCGGCGAAACGGACCACGCCCCGGTCGGGCTCGATCAGGCGGACGATCAGCCGGGCGAGAGTGGTCTTGCCGGAGCCCGAGGCACCCACGAGCGCCACCCGCTCGCTCTCCGCCAGGGTGAAGGAGACGTCGCTCACCGCCGCGGCTGCGGCACCCGGCCAGCGCTTGGCGAGACCTTCGACCTCGAGGAGCGGGCCGGCCGGGCTCACGGTTCGGCCGCGTGGCAGGCCACACCGTCGCGCGCGTCGCCGCGCCAGAGCGGCCGTTCCCTCCTGCAGCGGTCGACTGCGAGCGGGCAGCGCGGCGCGAAAGCGCAGCCCTGGATCCTGCCGGCCGGTTCGGGGGGCGGCCCCGCGATCTCGGCGAGCGGCCCGGCTCCCGCTCGCTCGAGGTCGCGGGCGGTGGCGAGCAGCGCGCGGGTGTAGGGGTGGCGAGGGGTGCGCAAGAGCCGGCCGGCAGGCGCGCTCTCGACCAGTCGGCCGGCATAGAGCACGGCGATCCGGTCGGCGATCCGGCCGGCCACGGCGAGGTCGTGGGTGACGAGGAGGAGAGCGGTGCCCTGCTCGCGCACGAGGCCGTCCAGGAGGTCGAGGATCTGCGCCTGGACGACCGTGTCGAGGGCCGAGGTCGGCTCGTCGGCGAGCAGGAGGCGGGGGCCCGCGGCGATCGCCACGGCGATCGCGATGCGCTGGCGTTGGCCGCCCGAGAAGCGGTGCGGGGGATCGTCGAGGCGGCGCTCGGGATCGGCGATGCCGACCCGCTCGAGCAGCACCACCGCGGCACGCCTGGCCTCGCTCCAGCGCGCGCCGCGATGGGCGACCAGCACCTCGGCGATCTGCTCGCCCACCGACAGGACGGGGTTCAGGCTCGCGAACGGGTCCTGGAGGACGAGGCCGAGGTCGCGCCCCGGGACCGGTTCGCGGCCGAGCAGCGGGAAACGGCGGAGACCCTCGATCCGGGCCTCCTCGGGCAGGAGCCCGACGATCGCGAGGAGAGCGGTGCTCTTGCCCGAGCCGCTCTCGCCGAGAAGCGCGAGCCGCTCGCCGGAGCGGAGCTCGAGGTCGAGGCCGCGGAGCGCGGGGACGCACCGCCGGCCGAGCGGCAGGGACACGGCGAGGCCGCGGAGCTCGAGGAGAAGCGCGCTCACGGCCGCGCTCGGCGCGGGGCCAGTGCCTCGTCGAGCCCCTCGCCCACGAGGTTGACGGCGAGCACGGTCGAGAGCAGCGCGAGGCCCGGCAGGATCGAGAGCCAGGGCTCGCGCACGAGCACCGCTCGGCCCTCGGCGATCATGGCACCCCAGCTCGCCCGGTTGGGGTCGGCGAGGCCCAGGAAGGAGAGGGCGGACTCGACGAGCACCGCCGAGGCGATGTTCGCGCCGGCGTAGGCGAGCACGGGCGGCAGCGCGTTCGGCAGGAGCACGCGCCAGGCGATCTCGACCGGCGGCAGGCCCGCGACCACGGCCGCGAGGACGAAGTCGCGACGGGCGAGGCTCAGGATCTCGGCGCGCACGAGCCGTGCCGGGCCCGTCCAGGAGGAGGCGGCGATCGCGAGCACGACGCTTTCCGCTTCGGGGCCGAGCACGCTCACGAAGGCGAGAGCCAGGAGGAAGCCCGGCACCGTCTGGAAGGCGTCGGTGACGCGCATGAGCAGCTCGTCGACGCGGCCGCCCGCGAGGCCGGCGGCGAGGCCCACGGCCGAGCCCAGGAGGAGCGAGGCGAAGGCGGCGGCGAGCGCCACGACGAGCGAAAGCCGGGCACCGAAGAGCAGCCGCGCGAGCAGATCGCGGCCGAGCCGGTCGGTGCCGAGCGGATGGGCGGGGTCGGTGAAGGGGCGCAGGAGCGGCGGGCCGTCCACCGCCTCGGGATCGATCGGCCAGAGGTGGGGGGCGAGGGCGGCGGCGAGCGCCAGGGTCGCGAGCAGGAAAGCCGCCAGAAGGGCTGCCCGGTTGCGGGCGAAGCGGACGAGCGCGTCGCTCACGGCGTGCGGGCGGCGAGCTCGACGCGCGGATCGAGTCGCGCATAGAGCAGATCGATCAGGAGGTTGACGAGCACGACGAGGACCGCCGAGACGAGCAGGATGCCCAAGAGCAGCGGCAGGTCGCGCTGGGTCACGGCTTCTGCCGCGAGCCGGCCGAGGCCCGGCACGGCGAAGACGCTCTCGACCACCACACTGCCGCCGATCAGCGTGGCGCTCTGCAGGCCGAGCATCGTGACCACGGGCAGGAGCGCGTTGCGGGCGACGTGGCGGAGCACGAGCCTCCGCCGGGGGATGCCTTTGGCCCGCGCGGCCCGCACATAGTCGCTGCGCCAGGCCTCGACCATGCCGGCGCGCAACAGGCGCAGATAGAGTGCCGCATAGACGAGGCCGAGGGTGACGGTCGGCAGGACCAAGTGGCGGGCGATGTCGAGGAAGCGGGCGAGGCCGGTATGGCCGGCGCCGATCGTCTCGATGCCTGCCGAGGGCAGCCAGCGCAGACGTACGGCGAAGAGCAGGGCCAAGAGCAGGCCGAGCCAGAAGGTCGGCACGGCGTTGAGGAGGAGGGCGGTGGCCGAGAGCAGGCGATCGAGCGGGCCGCCGGGCCGGGCGCCGGCGAGGACCCCGAGCCCCGTGCCGAGGGCGAAGGCGAGGGCGGTCGAGGCACCGGCGAGGGCGAGGGTGATCGGCAGCCGCTCGGCGATCACCGCCAGCACGGGTCGGCCGAAGGCGACCGACCAGCCGAGATCGCCCGTCGCGAGGCCCGCGAGGTAGAGGAGAAAACGGGTCGGCGCGGAGCGATCGAGGCCCCAGCGCTCGCGCAGTTCGGCGACCAGACCGGCGTCGCCGCCGAGCCCCGCCAGATAGGCGTCGACCGCATCGCCGGGTGCCGCCTCGAGCAAGAGGAAGGCACCGGTGATCACGATCAGGAGGACGAACGGTGCCTGGGCGAGCCGGCGGCGGGCCAAGAGGAGCGCCGGATGCCGCGGGAGCAGCGGCGGGGTGCCCGCCTCCGGATCCCCCGTCTCGACCGGCTCCGGCCCGGCGATCAGGCCTCGAGCCAAGTGTCGGCCCAGTGCGAGGTCGCCCAGCGCGGATTGTCGGCCACCCCGCGCACGCTCGTGCTCGCCACCGTGAGGAAGGTGAACTCGACGACCGGGATCAGGGGCAGCTGCTCGGCCGCGAGGCGCTGGAAGCGGCGATAGAGCTCGCTGCGCGCGCCCGGATCCAGCTCGCGGGCGGCGCGGGCGATCAGATCGTCCATCGCGGGGTCGGCCCAGCCGTACTGGTTGGAGAAGGGCACACCCGGCGGCAGGCCGCCCTGGTAGAGGATGGTGGTCGAGATCGCCGGGTCGTTCCTGTAGACCGGCGAGCCGATGGCGAGGTCGAAGGCATGGTCGTTATAGACCGCCTTCTGGTGGCCGGCCGGGTCCTTGACGACGAGCTTGGCCTCGATGCCGACGGCCTTGAGGGCCTGGCGCAGATAGTCGCCCATCTGGCGGGTCTGCTCGAACCAGGGGGCGGGCAGGAGCTCGACCGTGAAGCGGACACCGTCGGCACCGCGCCGGAGACCGGCCTCGTCCAGGAGCGCTTCGGCCCGCTTCGGATCGTAGGGGTAGGTCGGCACGTCGGCCGTGTAGAAGCGGGTGTCGAAACGCGGCACCGGCCCGGTCGAGGGCTTGGCATGGCCCAGGAAGATGCGCTCGACGACGAAGTTCGGGTCGATCGCATGCGCGATCGCGCGGCGCACGCGGAGGTCGGCGAGCTCCTTCCGGCGATGGTTGATCTCGACGGTGAGCTGGTAGGTGATGCCCTCGTAGCCCTTGTCGATCACCGCGATGCCCGGCAGCTTCGCGAGCCGCTCCATGTCGGCGAGCGGGACGGCCGAGAAGGCGGCGAGACGGATCTCGCCCGACTCGAGCGCGGCGGCGATCGCTCCCCGATCGGGCAACACGCGGAAGACGATGCCGTCGAGCCAGGGCCGGGGCGCGTCCCAATAGTCGGGGTTGCGCTCGAGCCGGTAATACTGGCCGGGGCGGTGCTCGGCGAAACGAAAGGGGCCGGTGCCGACGAGCTTCTGGTTGTGCGGGTTGGAGAGCGGGTCGGTGCCCTCGTAGAGGTGGCGAGGCACGACCGCGGTCAAGGCCGGGAGCGCGTTGCGGACGAGCTGCAGGGGGGTGGGGGTGGCGAAGCGCAGGATCGCGGTGAGCGGATCCGGCGTGTCGACCGCCTCGAGGTCCTTGAAGACGACGCGGCCGAGGTTCTGGTGCTTCTTCCAGAGCTCGAGGGCGGACCAGGCGACATCCGCGCTCGAGAAGGGCTTGCCGTCGTGGAAGCGGACGTTCGGCCGAAGCCGGAGCCTGACGCTCCGGCCGTCTTCGGAGCCCTCGAAGGCCAGCGCCAGGCGCGGGGTGAGCCCGGGCTCGCCATAGGCCATCTCGGCCAGGGGCTCGATCACCTTGCTCGCGACGTAGAAGACGCCGTTGGAGGCGACCATCGCCGGGTTGAGGTTCCTGGGCTCGGTGTCGGCCGCGACCACGAGGACGCCGCCGCGGCGTGGCGCCTCGGCGCGGGCGCGGCCTCCGGCGAGAGCGGAGAGCCCGAGGACGGATCCGGCACGGAGCAAGGCGCGACGCTCGAGGCGCATGGTCGAAATCCCCCCGCTCGGCCGCGTCGGTCGCGCTCGGCGACCTTGGCGGTCGGCGCGCAACATGGCACAAGGCGGCGGGAGTTGGACATCCATTCCGCAACGGGCAAGGGGGGCCAACCGTGCAACGTCGCGAGCTTCTTCTCGGCCTGGGCGCCGGCCTGCTGGCCGCCCGAACCGTCCTCGCCCAAGCACCGTCCGGGCCGCACAGCCTGCCGCCGCTGGCCTATGCGCCGAACGCGCTCGAGCCGCACATCGACACCCGGACCATGGAGCTCCACCACGGCCGGCACCATGCGGCGTACGTCAACAATCTCAACGCCGCCTTGAAGGACCATGGCGAGGCGGCCAAGCTGCCGCTCCAGGATCTGCTCGCCAAGCTCGCCGAGCTGCCCGAGAGTGTCCGCACGGCGGTCCGCAACAATGGCGGCGGGCACGCCAACCACAGCATGTTCTGGTCGATCATGGGGCCGGGCGGGGGACAGCCGACCGGCGCTCTGAAGGACGCGATCGACCGGGATTTCGGCGGGCTCGACAAGTTCCAGGAGCAGTTCAACGCCGCGGGCCTTCGGGTGTTCGGCTCGGGCTGGGTGTTCGTGACCGTCGACGGTGCGGGCAAGCTCGCGATCGTCACCCGGCCGAACCAGGATACGCCCTTGATGGACGGTGGCCGGGTCTTGATGGGCAACGACGTCTGGGAGCACGCCTACTATCTGCTCTACCAGAACCGGCGTGCCGATTACCTCAAGGCCTGGTGGAACGTCGTCAACTGGACCGAGGTCGGCAAGCGGTACGAGGCCGCCAAGGCCGGAAAGCTCGCGATCTGAAGCGCGCCGCGCGGGCGGCCCCCCGCGCCGCGGGGCGCCTCAGGAGAGGGCGTCGAGCGCCTCGAGAACGCGGGAGCCCATCTCGGAGGTCGAGACCCGGGTGCAGCCGGGCTGCATGATGTCGGCCGTGCGGTACCCCTGGTCGAGGACGCGGGCGACCGCCTTCTCGAGGCGGTCGGCTTCGGCCGGCAGGTCGAGGCTGTAGCGCAGCAGCATCGCGAAGGAGAGGATGCAGGCGAGGGGGTTGGCGATGCCCCGACCCGCGATGTCCGGGGCGCTGCCGTGCACCGGCTCGTAGAGGGCCTTGCGGCGTCCGTCCGGCCCTGGCGCGCCGAGCGAGGCCGAAGGCAGCATGCCCAGCGAGCCCGTGAGCATCGCCGCGCAATCCGACAGGAGGTCGCCGAACAGATTGTCGGTGACGATCACGTCGAACTGCTTGGGATTGCGAACGAGCTGCATGGCGCAATTGTCGGCGTACATGTGCTCGAGCACGACGTCCGGGAATTCGCGGTCGTGAACCGCCTGGACGACCTCGCGCCAGAGGACGCCCGTGTGCATCACGTTGGCCTTCTCGACCGAGGTCACCTTGTTCTTGCGGACCCGGGCGAGCTCGAAGGCGACCCGCGCGATCCGCTCGATCTCGCCCGTCGTGTAGACCTGGGTGTCGACCGCCCGCTTCTGACCGTCGGGCAGGGTCTGGATGCCGCGCGGCTCGCCGAAATAGACCCCGCCCGTGAGCTCCCTGAGGATCAGGATGTCGAGCCCCTCGACGAGCTCGCGCTTCAAGGAGGAGGCCTCGGCGAGCGCCGGGAAGACCATCGCCGGGCGGAGATTGGCGAAGAGCCCCATCTCCTTGCGCAGCCGCAACAGGCCGCGCTCGGGCTTCTTCTCGAAAGGCAGGGCGTCGTACTTCGGGCCGCCGACCGCGCCGAACATCACGGTGCCGATCGCCTGGGCGCGGGCGAGGGTGCTCTCCGCGAGCGGGGTGCCGTGACGGTCGTAGGCCGCCCCGCCCACGACGTCCTCCTCGATCCGAATCGCGAGCTGGCGCTTCTCGTACCAACCGATGACCCGACGGACCTCCTCCATGACCTCGGGCCCGATCCCGTCACCGGGCAGGAACAGAATGGTGCGCTCGCTCATCTCGTCGAACTCGCTCCACTGATGGGGACGCTGCAGCGCCGGGCCGGTCCGGACGGAGCGCCGTGGCGCGACGCACCGCCAGCCTAGCGCGCCGAAGGCGAGAGCTCAGGCCGCGACCGGATCGAGCCAGGGGAACCGGCGGCGGCGGCTCTCCTCGAATGCGGCGATCTTGTCGACCCGCTCCATGGTGAGGCCGATGTCGTCGAGACCGTTCAAGAGGCAGTGCTTCTTGAAGGGGTCGATGTCGAAGCGGATCGGCGCGTTGCCGGTCGGCCGGCGGATCTCCTGGGCTTCCAGATCGATCTCGAAGGTCGGATCGGCCGCGGTCTCGGCTTCTTTCAGGAGAAGCTCGACCTCCTCCTTCGGCAGGGTGATCAGGAGCATGCCGTTCTTGAAGGCGTTGTTGTAGAAGATGTCGGCGAAGGAGGGCGCGATCACGCACCGGATGCCGAAGTCGAGCAGCGCCCAGGGCGCGTGTTCGCGCGAGCTGCCGCACCCGAAGTTCTCGCCCGTGATCAGGATCTTCGCGTTCCGGAAGCGCGGCTGGTTGAGGACGAAGTCGGGTCGCTCGCGGCCCTGCTCGTCGTAGCGGAGGGATTCGAAGAGGGCCACGCCGAGCCCGGTCCTCTGGATCGTCTTGAGATGCCGGGCGGGGATGATCTTGTCGGTGTCGACGTTGATCGCGGGAAAAGGCGCGGCGGTACCGCGGAGGGTGGTGAAGGGCTGCATCGCGAGGCTCGCACCGAAGGGAGGTGCGCCCCTCTAGCGCGAAGTCGGCGCGCTGTCATCGGCGGGGGCCGCCGGGACGGTCGGCGGGGGAGCCGTGCGAGCCGGGTCGGGCGTGGCGCGGCTTCCGGCTCCTCGACTCCGGCGCTCGAGGAGCCGGCCGACCGCCGCTCCCCACGCCGTCACGAAGAAGGCGGCGAGGCCGTGCAGGAACGGGTCGGAAGCGAGGCGCGAGTAGACCGAGGCGCGGAACTCGACCGGCTCGAGCTCGGCCCGGGCGATCCGCACGGCGGCGGCTTCGGCGTGGAAGACGAGCCCGATCGCACCGTCCTCGCGCGCGGTGAGGAGGCCGTCGCCGACCGCTTCGCGGCCGTCGGCGCCCAGAAAGCGCACGCGGTCGCCCGCCAAGAGGACCCGCGCACCGGCCTCGTAGACGGAGGACCCGACCAGGTCGCGGGCGAGAATCGCCACCCGGCCCTCGCGGAGGAGCCGCGGTGGAGCGACCCGGGCATCGCCGGCGAACCGACCCAGGACGACCGCGCCGGTGAAAGAAAGAGCGGGGGTGCCGGCGCCGCCGCGCAATCGCAGGAACAGGCTCTGCGCGGCGAGGTCCAGGGCCTCGCCGTCGAGCTCTGCGCGGGCCGGTCGACAGGCCGGTGCCTCGCGTTCCGAACGAGACTCGGGCCGGCAGCGGTCGGGCGGGCCGACCTCGAGGCTCACCGTGCCGTCCCGCTCACCCTCGAGGACACACCGCACGCTGCCCCGGAACGCGAGTGGCCGCGGCTGGGCGGAAGGGCCGATCGCGGGGAAGGGCCGCACCGTCCCGTCTGTCGTCACCACCGCGGCACTCTCGACGACCGGCCACCACCACGTTTCCTTCTCGAGGTCGCTCGTGAGTTCGATCGCCTCGCTGACCGCCTCCATCCGCACGAGGCTCGGCGCCGGCCAGCGATGGACGGTCGCCAGGAAGACGAGCGGCACGCCCACCGCGACCGCCAGATGGCGAGCCGGTGCGGCGAGCCGCCTCGTCAGCTCGCCGGGACGCATCACGAGGGGTCGCCGCCGGCCAACTGCTCAGGGCCCCTGTCGGCCCAGGGGGTGACGGCTGATGCTGACGCCGCGACGGAGCTCGAGAAAGGAGTCGCCGAAGCCCGCGCCCGGCTCGAGCTCGAGGCCGCAGATGCGGTCGAAGACCACGAGATCGTCCCCGTCGACGGGCGGGCACGGGCTGCGCAGCGGCGGTCCGCCGGGCCGGGGGACGACCAGGGTGGCGGCCATGCCGGCGCTGTTGACGAAGAGCTCGAGCCGCCTCCGCCCGGCACCGGGGCCCTCGGGCGGGCTCACCGGCAGGAGTTCGTGGGCCCGCCCGCTGCAGCGTTCGGCGAGGTAGACCAGGAC
>DAIOUO010000065.1:0-12935 GCA_036759485.1 Geminicoccaceae bacterium
CGTCGGGGCCGAGGGCGAGAGCCCGAGCCTGACGCTCGCCGATCTGCCGCCCGAGCCCGAGCCGGCCGTGCTCGCGACCTGTTTGCGCGCCGCGCTCGCTCCGCCCGACGGCGGCCTCGCCGCACCGCCGGCGAGCCAGCGCCGGGCCGCCCGGCAGGCGCGCATCCTGGTGGCCGAGGACAACCGCACCAACCAGAAGGTCATCAAGGCGATCCTCGAGCGGGCCGGGCACAGCGTCGTCGTGGTCGAGGACGGCAACGGCGCGGTCGAGCGGATCGAGCGCGAGCGCTTCGACCTCGTGCTCATGGACCTCGGCATGCCCGGTCTCGGCGGGATGGATGCCGTGAAGCTCCTCCGCTTCACCCACGACCCGGCCGAGCTGCCGCCCATCCTGGCCCTGAGCGCCGATGCCACCCCGGAGTCGCGCGAGGCCTGCCGGCGTCTCGGCTTCAGCGGCTATCTCACCAAGCCGATCGACGCCGGCGATCTCGTGGCGACGATCGACCGGCTCGTGGCCCCGAGCGGCGCCGCACCGGCCGCCACGGCCCCGCCGCCGAGCGGGGCGAGGGAGGCAGGGTCGGGCGAGGGCGTGCTCGACGAGCGCCGGCTCGAGGCCCTGCGTCGGCTCGACGAGGGCGGCGGCTTCCTGGCCGAGCTGATCGAGGATTTCCTGGCCGACGGCCGCGAGACCATCGAGCGGCTCGAGGCGGCCGTCGCAGCCGGTGACGCCCGCGCTTTCCGCGACCAGGCGCACGCGCTCCGCTCGAGCGCGGCACACATGGGCGGCCGGGCGATCTTCGAGCTCTGCCTCTCCTGGCGCGGCATCGACGACGCCGCCCTCGTGATGCGCGGGCGGGCCGAGCTCGCCCGGCTGCGCGAGGAGTTCGACCGGCTCGAGGCGGCGCTGCGCGCCTTCCTCGCGAGCCTGCCCGAGGGCGCCCGAGGGCCCGGCCCGGCGGCTACCGGGCCGGGCGGTTGAAGCCCCTCAGCCGGCGGCGCGCTTGCGCTCCTGCACGCGCGCGAGGCAGTCCATCCGGCGCAGATCGTTGTCGGAGAGGCGCATCGCCAGATCGACCCAGAGGTCGACGACGTCCAAGAGTTCCCGGCGGGTGATCGGGTCGACGCGATGTTGGACCTGGCGCAGCGTCTTCACGGTGCGGAACCGGGCCGAGCTCTCGGCGACCATCTCGCGCAGGCAGGCCTCGGCGCGGCCGGGATCGCAGACCCGGTCGATCAGGCCGAGCTCGCGGAGCTCCTCGGCGCTGCGAGTGATGCCGTCCTCGACGAGCTGCTTGGCGAGACCCGGGCCGACCTTGCGCTTCAAGAAGCTGTAGGCGCCCATCCCCGGAAACAGGTTGAAGAGGATCTCCGGCAGGCCGAACTTGGCGCCCCGCTCGGCGATCACGACGTCGTCGGTGAGCATCGCCTCGAAGCCGCCGCCGATCGCATCGCCCGTGATCAGCGCCACGGTCAGGATCGGCAGGTCCATGCAGATCAGATTGTCGTACAGGATGTCGATCGCGAGATGGGCGTAGGCCCTGAGCCCGGCCTCGTCGCCGGCCCGGATCATGCGGGTGAAGGTCTGCAGATCGCCACCGAGGCTCCAGGCCTTGGGCGCGTCCGAGGCCCAGACGAGCCAGCGGATCGGGCACTCGTCGAGCGAGGCGCCGGCGTAGAGATCGCGCAGATGGAGCTGGAAGTCGCGCATGTCGCGCATGATCTCGGGCGTGTAGCAGGCCCGCTCGCGATGCTTCATCCGCGCCCAGAGAATACCGGTCTCGGCCTCGAAGCGGGTGGCGAGGTTCGGATAGTCGAGGTCGAGCGTGCGGTTGCGCGGCACGAACGGCAGGACGTTGGGCCGCGCCGCACCGGCCGACCGGAGCGGCAGATTGTCGTTGTCGGTGCGGGCGAGAAGGGCGTGCAGCGAGCGGGTCGACACGGCCATCGTGGTTCTCCCTCGGCCGGGCAGCCGTTCCTTCCCGTCGGCTCCGGCTCTTCATGGGACCTCTGTTTTCCCGCCACCATGGTTAATTTGGCGTTCGACATGGCGCAAGAACTTTCGATTTCGATTCGACAATTATTACTTCAGCAATCTCTGAGAAACTCGAAGAGATTTTAGAGAGTTTCGCCCGACATCTCAGGGACGTGGGCCCCAAGGACCCGCGGGCCGGCGGCCGCGCAGCGCCAGCCCCACCGCGAGCCCGACGAGGAAGCCCCCCACATGCGCCCAGAAGGCGACCCCGCCGACCTCGCTCGGCGAGCCGAAGGCGCCCGCGAGCTGCATCGCGAACCAGAAACCGAGCAGCCAGCCGGCGCGGATCCGGGGCAGGAAGAAGGGCAGCAGCGGAAGGAAGATCAGCACCCGGGCGTGCGGCCAGAAGACGAGATAGGCGCCGAGCACGCCCGAGATCGCCCCGCTCGCCCCCACCATCGGCAGGCGCGAGCCGGGCTCGAGGGCGACCTGCAGCCCGGCGGCGGCGAGCCCGGCCACGAGGTAGAAAAGCAGATAGGGCAGATGTCCGAGCCGGTCCTCGACATTGTTGCCGAAGATCCAGAGGTAGAGGAGGTTGCCGGCGAGGTGCAGGAAGCCGCCGTGCAGGAACATCGAGGTGACGAGCGTGAGGGGTGCCGGGAGGGCAGCGAGCCCGGGATGTAGGCGGGCCTCGCCGGTGAGCACGGCCGGCACGAGCCCGAGCCGCCAGACGCTCCGCTCGAGTCCGCCCAGGACGGTGAGCTGGGCGAGGAAGACGAGGCCGCAGAGCGCGATCAGCGCGACCGTGACGACCGGCGGTCGATGGGCCGGGTTCTCGTCGCCGACCGGGATCACGGCCGGGCCCCGCGGGCGGGAGCGGAGGGGCCGCCGGGCGGGCTCAGCCGCGGCCCTCGCCGACCGGCCGACCGGACTGGAGCCAGCGGCGCGCCTCGAGAGCGGCGAACAGGACCGAGCCCATGAGCAGCGGGAGCATGTAGTAGCAGGCCCGGAACATGATGAGCGCGCCGATCACGGCGGCGGTGAGGTCGGGCGAGGGGTCGACCAGGACCAGCGCGGCACCTTCGAACACGCCGAGGCTGCCCGGCACGTGGCTGATCAGGCCGAGGGTGATGGCCGCCACGAACACCCCGAGTGTCTCGAAGTAAGTGAGGCCGAGCTCGCCCGGCAGGAGCACGTGGAGGGCGGCGGCGACGCAACCGAGGTCGGTCACACCGAGCACGATCTGCAGGGCCGTCACCCGCACGCAGGGCAGCTCGAAGACCTGGCCGCCGACCCGGATCGGCCGGTGGAACCAGGTCCCCCAGACCAGCACGGCGAGCACCACGCCGAGCAGCCCCGCCCCCAGAAACCGCCACCAGAGCTCCGACACCCCGACGGCCCGGGCCAGCACGTAGGGCTCGATCAGGAGCGTGCCGCCGGCGAGGGTCAGGCAGCCGAGGCCGAAGGTGGCGGTGAAGAAGACCTGGATCTTGGCGACCTCGAACAGGCCGAAACCGTAGGCACTGTAGAGCTTGTAGCGGACCGTGGCGCCCACGAACACGGCGAAGCCCACCGCGTGCGCGATCGACTGGGTGATGAACGAGATGATGCCGGCCCGGAACCATGTGATCGGTCGGCCGATGAACCGACAGGCATAGTATTCGTAGCCGAAGAGAGCGACGAAGCTCGCGAGGCTGAAGACGATCGCGAGAACGACCCGCGAGGGTCGGATCGCCTGGAGCTCGCTCGCGAGATCCTCGAGGCTGACATGCGCCGCCCAGCGGCGCAGGACCCAGAGCGCCAGGAGGAGCATGGCGGCACCGATCGCGAAGGAGACGAGGTTGCGCAGGCGCTGGCCAGCGGGTGTCGTTCCGCCGTACCGCGCCAGTTCGGCCTCCCTCGCACGCTCGCCCGTCACGTCCCGTTCCAAAGCCCGTCCGGCCGCGGGGCACGACCGGCCGGTCCCGCTTCCGGCCCGGCACCGGCCCGCGGCCCCCGGGCGACCGCTAGCCGATCCGGACGCCCGACGCGACAGGAGAAGCGTCCGGCCGCGCACTCCGACAGAATGCCGCAGGGCGGCTTGCCGTTTCGTTAACGCGCAGCGGGCAGGCTTGCGGTCGGCGGCCACGCATTCCATGAGGACGGCCATGCGGCCCCTTCTCTACCGCGCCTCGACCCGCGACGATCCCCTCGACACGTCGCCGCGAGCTTCCGTCGCCGTGACCGTACCGGCTTCGGGCGAGCGGCGGATCGACGGCCTGCTCGCCGGCCCGAGCTGGGTCGAGGCACCGGGCGAACCCGTCACCTTGACCTATGCTTTCGCCGAGAGCGCCGACAGCTATCCCTCGCCCTACAGCGCGATCGGCGAGCCCGAGGCGGGCTTCACACCGCTCTCGACGATCCAGCGTGCCGCCGTGCGCGAGGCGCTGGGGCGATGGGCGGCGGTGGCGGACATCCGCTTCGTCGAGACCGACGAGCGCGAGGGGCCCGCGACCCTGCGTTTCGCCGCCACCGACGCGGCGCGCACCGCCCAAGCCTATTTCCCGGGCGAGGATGCAGAGGCCGGCGACGTCTGGCTGTCGACCTCCTTCCCGACCGAGATCGCCTACGAGCCCGGCGGCTACGAGTTCTTCGTGCTCCTCCACGAGATCGGCCACGCCCTCGGGCTCAAGCACCCGCACGAAGCCGAACTCCGTGCCGTCACGCTCGCTCGAGCGGACGATCATCTCGGCTTCACGGTGATGAGCTACCGGGCCTACCGGGGGGCGAGCGTCGATCGGCCCTTCGGCGGCGACGACTTCCCCGAGACACCGATGCTCGGGGACATCGCGGCGGTCCGTTATCTCTACGGGGCCGCGCGCGACACCGCGGCCGGCGACACCGTCTACCGGTTCGAGGCGGGCGAGCGGATCTGGCGGACCCTCTGCGACACGGGCGGCACCGACACGATCGACCTCTCGGACCTCACCCGGGGGGTGCGGCTCGATCTGCGGCCCGGCGCCGCGAGCGCGGTCGGCCCGCCGGCCGAGACCGGGGGACCGCCGCAGAAGCTCACGCTCGGCATCGCCCCGGGTACGATCCTCGAGAACGCGATCGGCACCGAACGGGCAGATGTCGTGATCGGCAACGCGGCGGACAACCGGCTCGAGGGAGGCGGCGGCGGCGACTCGCTCGACGGCGGCGAGGGTGACGACACCCTGGACGGAGGCGCGGGCGACGACCGGCTCGTCGGCGGGGCGGGCGAGGATCGCGCGCTCTTCGCCGGGGCCTCGACCGACTACCGGGTCAAGGGTTCGAGCGGTAAGCTGGTCGTCCGCGATCTCGACCGACGGGACGGTGCGGAGGGGCGCGACGTGCTCCGCGAGGTCGAGCTGCTCGCGTTCGCCGACGGTACCTTCACGGTGGCCGAGATTCTCGGGCGCGCGGCGAGCGGCTTTCCACGCGGCTCGATCGAAGCGTTGGGCGATCTGGTCACCGCACCGGACGCGGCCGCCGTGCTGTGGTGAGGGGCGCCCGGCGGGCGTTCGAGTCGCGGGTTCAGAAGGCGACGGCGTCGCCGCCCTTCAAGGCGAGGATCGCGCGCGCCTCGGCCGGGGTGGCGATCTCGAGCCCCAGACCCTCCAGGATCTGCCGCACCTTCTTGACCTGCTCGGCGTTGCTCGCAGCCAGCCTCCCGGGCCCGATCCACAAGGAATCCTCGAGCCCGACCCGGACGTTGCCGCCCATCGCGGCGGCCATGGCGGCGATCGGCATCTGGGCCCGGCCGGCCCCGAGCACGGACCAGCGATAGGCGTCGCCGAACAGCCGGTCGGCGGTCCGTTTCATGTGCAGCACGTCTTCGGGGTGGGTCCCGATCCCGCCCAGGATGCCGAATACCGTCTGCACGAAAAGCGGCGGCTCGACCAGCTTCCGGTCGAGGAAATGCGCCAGGTTGTAGAGATGGGCGGTGTCGTAGCACTCGAACTCGAAGCGAGTGCCGTTGCCGGCGCAGGTCTTCAGGATGTACTCGATGTCCTTGAAGGTGTTCTTGAAGACGTGATCGCGGCTGTTCTCGAGGTAGGGTCGCTCCCAGTCGTGTTTGAAGTCCTTGAAGCGGCCGAGCATGGGGAAGATACCGAAGTTCATCGAGCCCATGTTGAGGCTGGCGACCTCGGGCTTGAAGGTAGCGGCCGGTGCTACCCGTTGCTCGACGGTCATGCCGAGCCCGCCGCCCGTGGTGAGGTTCACGACCACGTCCGAGCGCTGCTTGATGAGCGGCAGGAAGCGGCCGAACGCCTCGGGGCTCTGGTCCGGCTTGCCGGTCACGGGATCGCGGGCGTGGAGATGGACGATCGCCGCCCCGGCCTCGGCCGCTCCCACCGCCGCATCCGCGATCTCCTGCGGGGTCACCGGCAGATGCGGCGACATCGAGGGCGTATGGATCGCCCCGGTCACCGCACAGGTGATGATCACCTTCCTCGCTTCCGCCATCGCCGCCTCCCCGCACCCGTCCACCGAAGACGGTGCCCCGCCCGATATCCCCGGGCCAGCCGGCGGGCAAGCCGTAGCGGGGCACGGCGGTGCCGCCCGGGTGGTGCCGATCGGCGCAGCGGGCAGCCGGCCGGGCCCGCGGGACTTGATGGTCGGGGCCGCCCGGTGGATCGTAGCGCAGAGCGAGGGAGAACGACGGAGCGGGAGGCATGCGCTACGACCCCGGGCTCGTGCTCCTGTCGATCCTGTTGGCGGCCTCGGGCGGCTATGTCGGCTTCGGCTTCGCGTGCTCCTCGCGGACGGCCGCGGGGGTGCTTCGGCGGCTCCTGCTGGCGGCGGCCGCGGGGGCGCTCGGGCTCGGCATCTGGACCATGCACTTCGTCGGCATGCTCGCGGCCGACCTCCCGGCCGGGGTCGGCTACGCGGTGCTGCCGACCCTCCTCTCCTTCCTCGTCTGCGTGCTCGTGGTGGGGGTGGCGGTGTTCGTCACCGCCGCCGTGCCGCCCGGCCCCTCGCGGCTCGCGCTCGCGGCGGTCGCCATGGGGCTCGGCATCGCGACCATGCACTATCTCGGCATGAGCGCGCTGCGGGGCGTGTTCTGCGTCGGCCACGACCCGCTCCTCGCGGGTGCTGCGATCGTGGTCGGCATCGCCGTCTCGGCCGGAGCGCTCCTGCCCTTCGCCCGACCGCAGACGAAGCTGCCGCTCGCCCCGAGCGCGCTCCTCTTCGGCGTGGCGGTCGCGGGCCTGCACTACACCGCGATGGCCGGGGTCGAGCTCGACTTCGCGAGCCTCTGCGCGGCTGCCGCGGACGAACTCGTGTTGGGCGAGCAGGAACTCGCGCTGGTCGTCTCCCTCCTGGGCTTCGTCGTGGCGGGCGGTTTTCTCCTCTATCTCCTGCCCGATGCCCCGGCTGCGGCGCTGCCCGCCGCCCCCGGGCCCGCACCGAGGCTCGATGTTTCGCCCCGGACGGCGAACCCGTCGGCCGCGCCCGGGCCGTCGCCGAGCGAGGCGAGGGCGCCGCTGCGCGTCCCGGTCCGGGGCTTCGACGGCATCCGGCTGCTCGCGCCCGAGGACATAAGCTGGCTGCGCGCCGAAGCCCACTACAGCCGGGTCTTCGACGGCCGCCGCGAGGGCCTTTGCGACTGGTCGATCTCCGAGGCCGAGGCGAAGCTCGCGCCGCTCGGCTTCTACCGGTGCCACCGGTGCCATCTGGTCCGCATCGATCGGGTGCGAGCGCTGCGCCGCGCGGGCAAGGGCGCGATCCTCTCGCTCGCCGGCGAGCCCGCGCACGAGGTGCCGGTGAGCCGCGGCCGGCTCGCCGAGCTCGAGCGCCGTCTGGGCCTGCGCGCCTCGGGTTGAGACGCCGGCGCTCGCGGGCCGTTCGTGCAGCGGAACGGTCGGTTCGTGCGCGAGCGCGCCGCCGGCGCTTGTCTGCTCGGCCCGCCACACCAGGCTCGCCTCTCGAGGATCGGCCGGCCGGTGCGCCGGCAGGAGCGACGATCGGGAGGCGTGCTTCGATGATCCCGCCACCCTTCGACTATCACCGCCCCTCGAGCCTCGCCGAGGCGACGGCCCTCTTGGCCCGACTCGGCGAGGAGGCCCGGCCCTTGGCCGGCGGCCACAGCCTGTTGCCGATGATGAAGCTCCGTCTGGCGAGCCCCGCCCATCTCGTCGACCTCGGCGAGGTCGCGGAGCTGCGGGGGATCGCGATCGGCTCCGATCGAGTGCGGATCGGTGCGATGGTCACCCAGCGGGCGATCCTCGCCGACGAGGAGCTCGCCCGGGTGCTCCCCATCCTGCGCGAGACCGCGTTCCAGATCGCCGACCCGCAGGTCCGCGCCCGCGGCACGATCGGCGGCAATCTCGCCAACGGCGATCCCGGTAACGACATGCCTGCCGTGATGGTGGCGCTCGATGCGAGCTACGTCCTGGTCGGTACGGCGGGCGAGCGGCGGGTGCCGGCGCGTGGCTTCTACGAGGCGGCCTACGTCACCGCGCTTCGGGCGGGCGAGATCTTGGCCGCGGTCGAGATCCCCCGCCCGCCCACGGGACACGGCTGGGCCTACGAGAAGCTGAAGCGGAAGGTGGGGGATTACGCCACCGCGGCGGCTGCGGTCGTTCTCGAGGTGGGGGGCGGTCGGGTCGTGCGCTGCGCGATCGGCCTCACCAACCTGGCCGACACCCCGCTCCTGGCGGAAGCGGCCGCGCTGGCCGTGATCGGGACCGAGCTGGACCCCCAGGCGCTCGCGAAGGCCGCCGCCGAGGCCGAGGCGATCATGCAGCCGGCGAGCGACGGGCGCGGGCCCGCTCGCTATCGCCGCAAGGTCGGCGGGGTGATGGTCCGCCGCGCCCTCGAGAAGGCCTTCGCCCGCGCCACCGGCCGCGGCTGAACCCGAGGAGCCCCGAGATGAGCAAGATCGCCCTCACGACCACCGTCAACGGGCGCAGCGTCGAGCGGCTCGTGGAGCCGCGGATGCTCCTCGTCCATTTCCTGCGCGAGGAACTGGGCCTCACCGGCACCCACATCGGCTGCGAGACCACCCATTGCGGGGCGTGTACGGTCGACCTCGACGGGGTGTCGGTGAAGTCCTGCACGGTGCTCGCGGTGCAGGCGCAGGGCAAGGAGATCCGCACGATCGAGGGGATGGCCGCGGCCGACGGAACGCTGCACGTCCTCCAGGAGATGTTCCGCGAGCATCACGGCCTGCAATGCGGCTGGTGCACGCCCGGGATGATCCTGCGCGCCTGGCGACTCCTGCAGGAGAACCCGGACCCGAGCGAAGCCGAGGTCCGTTACGGGATCGCGGGCAATCTCTGCCGCTGCACGGGCTATCAGAACATCGTCGAGGCGATCCTGGCGGCGGCTGCGAAGGTGCGGGCCGCGAAGAACATGGAGGCCGCGGCATGAGCAGGACCGAGGAGCTCACCCGCGAGGAGCGCAGCGCCCGGCTCGAGGGGCTCGGCTGTCGGCGCAAGCGAGTGGAGGACGTCCGCTTCGTCCAGGGCAAGGGGCAATATGTCGACGACGTGAAGCTGCCGGGCATGCTGTTCGGCGACTTCGTCCGTTCGCCCTACGGCCATGCCCGGATCAAGAAGATCGACACGAGCCGGGCCAAGGCGATGCCCGGGGTGATCGCCGTGCTCACCGCGGAGGACCTGAAGCCCCTGGATCTCGCCTGGATCCCGACCCTCGCGGGTGACGTCCAGATGGTGCTGGCCGACGGCAAGGTCCTCTACCAGAATCAGGAGGTGGCGTTCGTCGTGGCCGAGGACCGCTACCTCGCGGCGGATGCGGTCGAGGCGGTCGAGGTCGAGTACGAGGCCCTGGCGGTGCTCGTCGACCCGTTCCGGGCGATGAGCCCCGACGCCCCGATCCTGCGCGAGGACATCAAGGACAAGAAGGATGGCGCGCACGGGCCGAGGAAGCACCCCAACCACATCTTCACCTGGGAGATCGGCGATGCGGCCGGCACGCGCGAGGCGCTCGCCCGCTCGGAGGTGGTGGTCGAAGAGCTGATCACCTATCCGCGGGTGCACCCCTGCCCGCTCGAGACCTGCGGCTGTGTCGCGAGCTTCGACAAGATCCGGAGCGAGCTCACGCTCTGGGGCACCTTCCAGGCGCCGCACGTGATCCGCACCGTGGCTTCGATCCTCTCGAAGCTGCCCGAGCACAAGATCCGTGTGATCGCCCCCGACATCGGCGGCGGCTTCGGCAACAAGGTGGGGGCGTATCCGGGTTACATCTGTGCGGTCGTGGCCTCGATCGTGACCGGCCGGCCGGTGAAGTGGATCGAGGACAGGATCGAGAACCTCTCGACCACCGCCTTCGCTCGCGACTATCACATGAAGGCGAAGATCGGGGCGACCCGCGAGGGCCGGATCACCGCGCTCGCGGTCGAGGTGATCGCCGACCACGGCGCCTTCGACGCCTGCGCCGATCCGTCGAAGTGGCCGGCCGGCTTCTTCAACATCGTCACGGGCTCCTACGACGTCCCGACCGCCCACGTCGTCGTCGACGGAGTCTACACGAACAAGGCGCCGGGCGGGGTCGCCTATCGCTGCTCCTTCCGGGTGACCGAGGCGGCCTACTGCATCGAGCGGATCGTCGACATTCTGGCGCGCGAGCTCGGCATGGATCCTGCCGACTTGAGGCTCAAGAACTTCGTCCGCAAGGAGCAGTTCCCCTACCGTTCGGCGCTGGGTTGGGAATACGATTCGGGCGACTACCACGCGGCCATGCACAAGGCGCTCGCGGCCGTGGACTACCGGGCGCTGCGCGAGGAGCAGAAGCGCCGGCAGGAGGCTTTCCGGCGCGGCGAGACGCGGACGCTCATGGGCATCGGGGTCGCCTCCTTCACCGAGATCGTGGGCGCGGGTCCCTCGCGCAACTGCGATATTCTCGGGATCGCGATGTTCGATTCCTGCGAGATCCGGGTGCATCCGACCGGAGCCGCGATCGCGCGCATGGGCACCAAGTCACAAGGCCAAGGCCACGAAACCACCTACGCCCAGATCATCGCTTCCGAGATCGGCATCCCGGCCGACATGATCACGGTCGAGGAGGGCGACACGAGCACCGCCCCCTACGGCCTCGGCACCTACGGCTCGCGCTCCACACCCGTGGCCGGTGCGGCGATCGCCACGGCGGCGCGCAAGATTCGGGCGAAGGCGCAGATGATCGCGGCGCACCTGCTCGAAGTCCACGAGGACGATCTCGAGTGGGACGTCGACGGCTTCCGCGTCAAGGGCGCTCCCGATCGCTACAAGTCGATGAAGGAGATCGCCTGGGTCGCCTACAATTCCCCGCCGCCGGGGCTCGAGCCGGGCCTCGAGGCGGTGAGCTATTACGATCCGCCGAACATGACCTATCCGTTCGGAACCTATGTCTGCGTGCTCGACATCGACGTCGACACAGGAGTCTACACGATCCGGCGGTTCTACGCGGTGGACGATTGCGGAACGCGGATCAATCCCATGATCATCGAGGGCCAGATCCACGGCGGTCTCACCGAAGCCTTCGGGATCGCGATGGGCCAGGAGATCCGCTACGACGAAATCGGCAACGTCCACGGCGCCTCCTTCATGGACTATTTCCTACCGACCGCCGTCGAGACGCCGCGCTGGGAGACCGACTTCACCGTCACTCCCTCCCCGCACCATCCGATCGGCGCCAAGGGTGTCGGCGAGAGCCCGAATGTCGGCGGGGTCCCGGCCTTCTCGAACGCGGTCAACGACGCCTTCGCCTTCCTGGGCGTCCGCCACGTCCCGATGCCGCACGACCATGCTCGCATCTGGCTCGCGGCGGACCAGCTCGGCCTGCATGGCTGAGCCCGAGCGGGCGGGCGAGACCGGCCGGCCGGCCGAGGGGGCGCTCGGCGCGGCGCTCGCGGCGGCCGGCTACGTCGCCGACCCCGAGCTCCTCGCCACCCTCGAGATCCAGGAGCTGTTGGGCCGACCGCTCCTGCTCGAAGGCGAGGCCGGGGTCGGCAAGACCGACCTCGCCCGGGCACTGGCGGAGGCGCGCGGCAGCCGGCTCGTCCGGCTGCAGTGTCACGAGGGCCTGGATCGCGCCCAGGCCGTCTACGAGTGGAACTATCAGCGCCAGCTCTTGGCGATCCGGATCCGCGAGGGCAAGGAGAGCCCGGAGGCGATCGAGGCCGAGCTCTTCTCCGAGGCCTATCTGCTCGAGCGGCCGCTCCTGGCCGCGATCCGCTCCGAGCGGCCGGTGGTCCTGCTGATCGACGAGATCGACCGGGCCGACGAGGAGTTCGAGGCCTTCCTCCTCGAACTCCTGGGCGAGTTCCAGATCAGCGTCCCCGAGCTCGGAACCGTCCGCGCCCGGTCGATCCCCAAGGTGATCTTGACCTCGAACGCGACGCGCGAGCTCTCCGACGCGCTCCGCCGCCGCTGCCTCTACCACTGGCTCGACTTCCCGGAACCGGAACGCGAGGCGGCGATCCTGCGCGCGCGGCTGCCGGCGGTCGGCGAGGCCTTCGCCCGCGACGTCGCTCGGCTCGTGGCGCGGTTGCGGCGGGCGGAACTACAGAAGCCCCCCGGGATAGCCGAGACCCTCGACTGGGCGGCGGCCCTTCTGGGCCTGGGCGTGGTGCGGGTCGCGCAGTCGCCCGAGGCGGTCCTGCGCACCCTCGCCTGCCTGCTCAAGACCCGCGAGGACCGGCTGCGCTTCGACCGGCCGGCGGTCGAGCGCTGGCTCGCGGAGGTGGCGTGAGCCCGGCGGGCACAGCCGCCGATCCGCTCGCTGCCCGGCTCTGCGAGCGGCTCTCGGGCTTCGCCCTGCTGCTGCGTGCCAACGGCTTCGCGGCCGGCCCGGGCGAGCTCGCCGATGCCGCCCGGATCCTGGAGACGCGCTGGAGCCGGGGTCCGGCTGTGGTTCGTCCCGCGTTGCGGGCGCTCTTCGTACGCGACCGCGAGGAGTGGCGCCGCTTCGACCCGCTGTTCGACGCCTTCTTCCTGGCTGGCGGCGGGTTACG
>DAIOUO010000066.1:0-12581 GCA_036759485.1 Geminicoccaceae bacterium
CGCCGCCGGCTGCATGGACGGAGGTACGGGCGCCGGCTGGTCGCCGGGCCCGAGCGCGGCCGTCTGGAGCGAGGGAGATCGCTGGGTCTCGCCCTCGCCCGGCGTGCGCTGCGACCGGCTCGAACGGGTCTGCTACGACCGCGGCGGCCCCGAGCTCTCCTTGACCCGCGCCTATTTCGGCAGGAGCGCGGCCGAGGACCTCGAGGACCGGATCGGCGGCAACTGGCGGACCGACAGCCGCTACAACCCCAAGGAAGGGGTGCGCTGCGATCTCGAGGACGAGCTCTGCACGCGGCGCGGCGAGCCCGACTACAAGAACACCCGCGAGCAGTTCGGCAGAAGGCCCGCGCTCGCGGTGACCGAGGCCGACGGCACGATCCGCCCGGGCCGGCGCACGGTCTGCGATCCGATCACCCGGGTCTGCGAGAAGAACGATCGGCCGAGTGTGGATCGCACCCGCTGGGTCTTCGGCGATCGGGCCGCCCGCAACCTCAAGAGCCAGCTCCGCGACTGAACCCGCATCGCGATCCCGCGCGGGGGAGACCTCAAGGCGCGCTCGGCTCGAACCGCAGCGAGGGCGGGGTGACCCCCACCACCCGCTGGTCGAAGTCGAGGATGGCCCCGGTCATGAGCGCGGATTCGTCGGAAGCGAGGAAGCAGACCGCGCGAGCCGCGTCCTCGGCCGTCAGAAGCCGGCCCATGGGCTGGCGCGCACCCTCGATCTCGGGCCAGTCGGGCGGCCGGCCGTGCACGGTCGTCTGGACGAGCCGCTCGTTGGGCGTCACCGTCCAACCCAGGTTGAGCCCGTTCACCCGCACCCGGTCCTTGATCACCGCCGCGGCGACGTTGCGGGTGATGGCGGCGAGTGCCCCCTTGGCCGCCACATAGGGTGCGAGATAGGCGGGCCCGCTGTAGATCGTGAGCGAGAGCAGATTGACGATCGTCCCGCCGCCCGCCCGCCGCAGATGCGGCAGGATCCGCTGGATCGAGAAGAAGGGGGCCCGGGCGTCGACCGCCACGAGCCGATCGAAGAGCTCGGGCGTGGTGTCGTCGATCGTACCGCGGTCGGTGAGCGCGGCGGCGTTGACGAGCCCGTGGAGCGCCCCGAAGCGCTCCGCCGCCCGGTCGATCGCGGCGAAGCACTGCCCGACCTCGGCGAGCTCGACCGGGATCGGCTCGCACGGCACGCCTGTCGCCTCGAGCTCGCCCGCGAGGGCCTCGATCCCGGCCCGGTTGCGGTCGAGCAGGGCGAGGCCCGCCGCCCCGCGCGCGGCCATGAGCCGGGCGGTCGCCTCGCCGACACCCTGGGCCGCACCCGTCACGACCATCACCCGGCCGGCGAAGGACCAGGGTTCGGCTCCCGCTCGGGTCATGGGGCTCAGGGCTTCCGGTTCAGGAAGTTCAAGGGCAGGCCCGGCCGCGGCCAGTCGACCGCGACGAGCCGTCCGGAGAGCGAGAGCGTGACATAGGCCGTCTTCAGGTCGGGCCCGCCGAAGCAGAGGTTGGTCGTCATCCGATCGGGCATCGGCACGAACTCGACGAGCTCGCCCGAAGGCGCGATCACGCTGATCCCGCCCGTAGCCAGCGTCGCCACGCAGATGTTGCCCGAAGCCTCGACAGCGAGACTGTCGAAGCGCTTGTAGTCCCGCCCGCCCGACTGGTGGACGAGCCGGCCGCCGTGCGGCGAAGGGTAGGGGTGTTTCTTCACCTCCCCGGGCCCGACGATGTCGAAAGCCCAGAGCCGCGCCCCCTCCGTCTCGGCGACGTAGAGGGTGCGCTCGTCGGGCGAGAGGCCGATCCCGTTCGCGGTCAGCACGGGATAGGCGACCTCCTTGATCTCCTTGCCGTCCGGCGAGAGCCAATAGACCCCGCCCCAGTCGAGATCGTGGGCCCGCCGCTTGCCGAGATCGGTGAACCAGATGGCACCCGTCCGGTCGACCACGAGATCGTTGGGCCCTCTGAGCCTGCGTTCGGGCAGGCCGCGGGTGACGACCTCGACCTTCCCGCTCGAAAGGTCGACCCGCTCGATCCGCCCGTAGAGATAATCGTGCGCCTGCCAAGCGGGCCTGAGCCCGTGGCCCGGCTCGCGCACGAACTCGAAGCCGCCGTTGTTGCAGACATAGGCCGCCCCGTCGGCACCGATCGCGAGCCCGTTCGGCCCGCCACCCGTCTCGGCCACGACGCTCACCGTCCCGTTCGGGGCGATCCGGCTCACCGTGCGGCGGGCGATCTCGACGAGGAGGAAGGAGCCGTCGGGCAACGCCACCGGCCCTTCCGGAAACAGCAGCCCTTCGGCGATCGTGCGGACCTCGGCCATCCCTCGCCCCCCGTTCTCGGCGGCCGGCATCCTGGCCGCGCCGGGTGCGGGCGGCAAGGCTGCGGCCACCGATGGCGGGTCCGCTCCGGACGCAGGCCGGCGCCCCCGGCGCCCCGGGCCGCGGAGCCCCTGCCGGCGACCACCCCTAGCCGCCCGGGGCCGCCCCGAGCCGCTCGAAATGCCGGCGCATGCGCTCCGGATCCGGCTCGACGCCGGTGAAGAGCGCGAAGGCGCGGACCGCCTGGAAGACCGCCATCCCGCCCCCGTCGAGCGTGCGGCACCCCAGCGCCCGGGCGGTGCGCAGGAGCTCCGTCTCGAGCGGGAAATAGACGATGTCGGCGACCCAGAGCTCGGGCCGCAGGAGCTCGGCGGGCAGCGGCAGCCCCGGATGGGCGAGCATGCCCACGGGCGTCGTGTTGACGAGCCCGTCCGCTCCGGCCAGCGCCCGGGCGAGGTCCTCGGCGACCGCGATCCGCCCGCCCGCGCCCCGACCGGCGAGCCTTCCGGCGAGCGCTTGCGCCTTGCCGCGGTCGACATCGTGGAGAAGGAGGTCCTCCACCCCGAGGCCCAGGAGCGCGTGTGCCACCGCCGCTCCGGCACCGCCCGCACCGAGCTGGACCACCCGGCCGAGCGGTGCCCCGGGCAGGCCGCGTCGCAACGCCTCGGCGAAGCCCCAGCCATCGGTGTTGTGGCCGATCCGCCGGCCCGCGCGCAGCACCACCGTGTTGACGGCACCGAGTGCCGCGGCCTCGGGCGCGAGCTCGTGGAGATGGGCGAGCACGGCCTGCTTGCAGGGATGGGTGACGTTCAGCCCGGCGAAGCCCATCCGTTCGGCCGCGGAGAGGAGCTCGCCCAGCGCCTCGGGCCCGAGCCCCAGCCGCTCGAGATCGATCAGCCGGTAGAGCACCCGGAGCCCCATGGCGTCGCCCTCGAGCTCGTGCATGCCGGGCGAGCGCGAGGCCTGGATCCCCGCGCCGACGAGGCCCAGCAGGTAGGACGGCCCGCGGCCCGTCACCGGCCGCTCGCCCGGGGGCGAAAACCCTGTCGCCACGCTCTCCGCTCCGCTCGCTCGACCGCCGGGCGGTGCACCGCCCCGAGGGCACCGCCGCTTCCGGCGTCGCGGCCGCCCCCCGCGCTCCGCCGCCGATCGTGCGACCGCCGTCCGTCTCCCGCAAGCACCGCCGGCCCGCTCGCGCCGGGCGCCGGGCCCTCGCTCGCCGCGCACGCTCGGCCGGCCTAGCGCGCCTCGGGTTTCGCTCGTTGCGGCCGCAGGACGAGCTCGTAACGTTGGACGAGCCGGGTCGGCCCACCACCGCCGGTGCTCACCTGCTCGAGGCGGCCCGTCCAGCTGCCGTCGTCGAGCCGCCGGAGCCCGGCGAGCAGCTCGGCCAGAGCCGGTTCGTCGAGCGGGCCCGGATGCCGGATGCCGGGTGCCGGGCCGCAATCCGCCACCCGCCCGCTCGCCGGGCGCGGGTCGCGCAGCACGAGGACGAGCCGGTCCGGCTCCGGCCGGTGACCGTCGAGCCGCGCGGCGAAGGGGGCCGGCTCGAGGCTCTGCGAGCAGCGCGGCGCGAGCGGCCCCGCGGGCACCACGATCTCCTGCTCCCGGCTGCCTTCGAGGCCACCTTCGAGCCGGCCGTCCGGCCGCTCGACGAGCCAGAGCCGGGCCTCGCCCCACACCCGAAGCGCCCAGGCTACGGGCACGGGCTCGATCGCATAAACGAGCCGGCCGATCCAATCGGGCTTCTCGGGCTCGGAGGGCGAGGGCGGCCGCGGCTCGCGGTCCGCCTCGAGCCCGGGCTCCTCGGCGGGTTCGGCCGGGCCGCGGGCGGCAGCCGCCCCGGCGAGGCCGAGGAAGAGGACGAGTCCAGCGGCAGCAGCGGCCCGCCCTCGCTCGCGGCTCATCCCGGCCGCGCCTCGAGCAGCCGGGCGAGGTGGCGCAGCGCCAGGAGATAGCCGTGCGCGCCGCAACCCGCGATCACCCCCGTGGCGGCGAGCGAGACATAGGAGTGCCGGCGGAAGGATTCCCGCTTGTGGATGTTGGAGAGATGCACTTCCACGATCGGGATCGGGCAGGCGAGGAGCGCGTCCAGGATCGCGATCGAGGTCGTGGTGAAGCCGGCCGGGTTGATCACGAGCCCCTCGGCCCGCTCGCGTGCTTCCTGGATCCAATCGACGATCTCGCCTTCGTGGTTCGACTGGCGGAAGACGAGCTCGAGGCCGAGCTCGGAAGCGAGCGCCCGGCAGGCCGCTTCGATGTCGGCGAGCGTGTCCTTGCCGTAGATCTCGGGCTGCCGCTTGCCCAGAAGGTTCAGGTTCGGGCCGTTCAGGACGTAGACCTTGGCCGCCATGGGCGCTCCCCCTCGCTACCCCGGATCGGGCGCCGGCCGTTCCGGCGCCCGCGCACGCTCGCGCCCATCGGGCGCGGCGCGAGCCTAGAGGGGGCCGGGCCGGAAAGAAAAGAGGCCCGGGGTGACCCCCGGGCCCAGTCTTGGAGGAGAATACAAGGAAAGACGTCCCGCTTGCCCGACGGGACGATGCGCCACCCTCAGCTACAACCAGTAGTTGCGCCGCAGGTGTCGCATTTCAGGCAGGTGCCGTTCCGCACCAGCGTGAAGTTGCCGCACGAGCCGCAGGGATCGCCCTCGTAACCCTTGAGCCGGGCGATCTGCGCCTGCTCGGCGCGGCTGACGGTGAGGCCACGGACCGGCTCGCCGCCGCTTCCGGCGCTCGAGCCGGTCGGGCCGAACTTGCGGGCGGGTGCCTCGGCGAGGCCGGCCGAAGCCCCTCCGGCCAGGAGCCGGAGATTGCCGCGCACGAAGCCGGCCGAGGCGATCTGGGCCACCTTCTCGAAGCCGAGATCGCCCTCCTTCGCACCCTTGCCGATCGAATCGTGCCGAGTCTCGCTCTGGTCGATGTTCGCGAGATCGGTCCGCCCGAGATAGGAGACCGCGAGCTCGCGGAAGATGTAGTCGAGGACCGAGGTCGCCATCTTGATGCTGTCGTTGCCCTGGACCGGGCCCGACGGCTCGAAGCGGGTGAAGGCGAAGGCCTCGACGAACTCCTCGAGCGGCACGCCGTACTGCAGCCCGATCGAGATCGCGATCGCGAAGCTGTTCATGAGCGAGCGGAAGGCGGCACCTTCCTTGTGCATGTCGATGAAGATCTCGCCGAGCGTGCCGTCCTCGTACTCGCCGGTCCGCAAATAGACCTTGTGGCCGCCGACGATCGCCTTCTGGGTGTAGCCCTTGCGCCGGCTCGGCAGTTTGCGGCGCTCGGTGAGCCAGCGCTCGACCACCCGCTCGGTGACCTCGATGACCTTCTGCACCTGCGGCTTGGGATGCGCCGGCTCCTCCTCCTCGACCGGCTCGTCGGCGAGCACCGCGGCCAAGGGCTGCGAGAGTTTCGAGCCGTCGCGGTAGAGGGCGAGGGCCTTGAGGCCGAGGCGCCAGCCCTCGAGATAGGCATTGGCGCAGTCCTCGACGGTGGCCCGCGCCGGCATGTTGATGGTCTTCGAGATGGCGCCGCTGATGAAGGGCTGGGCCGCCGCCATCATCGCGATGTGGGCGTGGACGGAAAGGAAGCGCTTGCCGATCCGCCCGCAGGGATTGGCGCAGTCGAAGACCGGCAGATGCGCCTCCTGCAGATGCGGTGCGCCCTCCACCGTCATGGTGCCGCAGCACCAGGCGTTGGCGGCCTCGATCTCCTCCTTCGTGAAGCCGATCGCCTCGAGCAGGTTGAGCTTCGGATCGGCGAGCTGCGCCTCGCTCAGCCCGAGCTTCTCCTTGCAGAACGCCTCGCCGAGCGTGAAGCGGTTGAAGGCGTAGCGGATGTCGAAGGCGGTCGGGAGTGCGGCCTCGAGCCGGCGCAGCGCCTCGTCGTCGAAGCCGCGCGCCCGCAGGCTCGCATGGTTCACGCCCGGGGCCCCGTCGAGGGTGCCGCGGCCGACCGCGTAAGTCGTGATCGCCTCGATCTGTTGCGGCGTGTAGCCCAGGACCTCGAGCGCCTTCGGCACCATACGGTTGATGATCTTGAAATAGCCGCCGCCCGCGAGTTTCTTGAACTTGACCAGCGCGAAGTCGGGCTCGATCCCGGTCGTGTCGCAATCCATCACGAGCCCGATCGTACCCGTGGGCGCGATCACCGAGACCTGGGCGTTCCTGACCCCGTGCCGCTCGGCCGCTTCCACGGCCTCGTCCCAGGCCCGCCGGGCGGCCTCGACGAGCGACCGGTCGCGGCAGGCCTCGGCATCGAGCGGCACCGGCAGGGTGTGCAGCCCTTCGTAGCCCTCGCGCGCGCTCCAGGCGGCCCGCCGGTGGTTGCGCAACACCCGCAACAGATGCTCGCGGTTCTCGGCGAACCCGGGGAAGGGCCCGAGCGCCTCGGCCATCTCGGCCGAGACCCGATAGGCGGTGCCGGTCATGAGCGCCGTGATCGCGGCACAGGTCGCCCGACCCTCGCGGCTGTCGTAGGGCAGTGCCAACGACATCAAGAGCCCGCCCAGATTGGCGTAGCCGAGGCCGAGGGTGCGGAAGCGCCAGGAGCGCTCGGCGATCTCGCGCGAGGGGAACTGGGCCATCGCCACCGAGATCTCGAGGACGATGGTCCAGAGCCGGACCGCGTGCACGAAATCCTCGACCGCGAAGGAGCCGTCCTCGCGACGGAAGGCCATCAGGTTCAACGACGCCAGGTTGCAGGCCGTGTCGTCGAGGAACATGTACTCCGAGCAGGGGTTCGAGGCGTTGATCCGCCCCGAGGCCGGGCAAGTGTGCCAATCGTTGATCGTGGTGTCGTACTGGATGCCCGGATCGGCGCTCGCCCAGGCGGCCCGTGCGATCTTCTGCCAGAGCTCGCGCGCCTTGACGGTCTTCGCGACCTTGCCGTCGGTCCGCCGGGTGAGGTGCCAGTCGCGATCCTCGCGAACCGCCTCCATGAAGGCGTCGCTGACCCGCACCGAGTTGTTCGAGTTCTGCCCCGAGACGGTCAGGTAGGCCTCGCCGTCCCAGTCCGTGTCGAAGGTGCGGATCTCGATCTCGGTGAAGCCCTGGGCGGCCCAGGCGATCGCCTGCTGGATCGAGCCCTCGGGCAGAAACGCCCGCCGCGCCTCGCGGATCGCCCTGGCGAGCGCCGGGTTGGCCTTGGGATCGAAGCGGTCGCCGCCCTCGAGGCCCGGCTCGCGGCAGGCCGCCAGGATCGCGTCGACATGCTTCTTGAGGAGCTTGGAGCCGGCCACGAGCGCCGCCACCTTCTGCTCCTCGACCACCTTCCACTCGATGAACGCCTCGATGTCCGGGTGGTCGATGTCGACGATCACCATCTTGGCGGCGCGCCGGGTGGTGCCGCCCGACTTGATGGCGCCGGCCGCCCGGTCGCCGATCTTGAGGAAGCTCATGAGGCCGGAGGAGCGGCCGCCGCCCGACAGCCGCTCGCCCTCGCCGCGCAGCGTGGAGAAGTTGGTGCCGGTGCCCGAGCCGTACTTGAAGAGCCGCGCCTCGCGCACCCAGAGGTCCATGATCCCGCCCTCGTTGACGAGATCGTCCTTGATCCCCTGGATGAAGCAGGCGTGCGGCTGCGGCCGTTCGTAGGCCGAGGTCGAGGGCCGCACTTCGCCGCTCGCCTCGTCGACGTACCAGTGCCCCTGCGACGGCCCGTCGATCCCGTAGGCCCAATGGAGGCCGGTGTTGAACCATTGCGGCGAGTTGGGGGCGGCGATCTGGGCGGCCAGCATGTAGCGCAGCTCGTCCATGAACGCGCGCGCGTCCTCCGCCGAGGCGAAATAGCCGCCCTTGAAGCCCCACCAGGTCCAGGCGCCGGCGAGCCGGTCGAAGACCTGCTTGGCACTCGTCTCGCCGCCCGTGCGTTCGCCCGGGGGCAGGGCGGCGAGCGCCTCCTCGTCCGCCACCCGGCGCGCGAGCCAGGCCGGCACGCCCTTCTCGCGCACGGGCCGGGTCGCCTTGGGCACGCCCGCCTTGCGGAAATATTTCTGGGCCAGGACGTCGACCGCGACCTGCGACCAGGCGGCCGGCACCTCGATCGCCTCGGCCCGGAACACGATCGACCCGTCCGGGTTGCGGATCTCGCTCGAGGCGGTGCGGAAGGCGATTCCCTCGTAGGGTGAGCTGCCCGCCCGCGTGAACCGTCGCCCGATCCTCAGCGCCACCGTCGATCCTCCTCCAGTTCCTATTCCGTAAATGTTCTCGTTGTGTTCGTCAACCCCGTCCGCCGCGGGCAAAGCTGGGACGGCGATCCCAGGGCCGGCCGACTCCGAGTCGGCTCAGGACGCCTGATCTCAACGTTTAGTTTAGACCAGCCGACCGCCCGAGGCAACGGGGCTCCGCGACCGTCCGCCGCGTCCGAACACCCACAACATATAGCAGGAAGTGGCGCCTGACAACCCAGATCTTGCGGCTCCGCGCGGCGTCCACCCCGGCCTCGAGCGGACCCGCCCGACCGCCGACGAGCCGCCTCGCCACCGTCGCCGGAGCGGCCCGGGGCCCGTTCGGCGGGCATCGGTCGGGTTTGAGATCAATCTCAGCTCCCGATCAGCCGCTCTCCAGCTCTCCTCTCGCCCGGTGGTTGTCCACAGGCTGTGGAAGGCCGGTGGGTCGGGCCGCGACCGCCCCCGCTCGTCAATCGACCCTCAGTCGCGATCAGGCCCGAACTCGGCCCGGCGCGACCGGACGACCGGTGGACAGGGCAGGGGCCCGCGCCTATCTGCGGGCGGCGGACGGCGGCGCGGAGGATCGCGTGCTCGAGTGGCTCAAGGACAATCGGCTGGGGACCCACCTCTTCACCCGCCGGCGCGGCGAGTTCGTGGGCGAGGACGAGTTCGGCAACCGGTACTATCGCGAGGTCGGTGCCGCCGATCCGCGGAGCGAGCGGCGCTGGGTGGTCTACGCCGAGAAGGGCGAGATCGAGCCCTCGATCGTGCCGCCCGGCTGGAACGCTTGGCTGCACCACAATCTGGACGAGCCGCCGAGCCGCAAGCCCCTGCCCACCAAGCGCTGGGAGCGGCCGCACCGGCCGAACCCGACCGGTACGCCCGCGGCCGAGCTGCCGCCCGGGCACGAGGCGCGCGGTGGAAGGCGCGCCCCCGCCACCGGCGACTACGAGCCCTGGCGGCCCTGAGCTCGGACCCGCTCGGCGGCCAGGAGCCCGAGCTCGAGGAAGGCCTCCAGCACCTCGGCCGGCTGGGCACCGGCGAGAAGCCCCACCCCCGGCACGAGGTAGGTGGGTACACCGTCGATGTCGCGGCCGAGGGCCCGGCGATGCTCCGCCCGCACCTGCGCCCGCCGGTCGGGCGAGGCGGCGGCACGGATCGAATCGGGCCCGAGCCCGGCCTCGAGCGCGAGCGCCTCGAGCAGCGCCGGGTCGGACAGATCGCGGCCCTCCTCGAAGAAGGCGTCGAAGAGCGCGAGGGCGAGCGGGATCAACCGGCCGGCGGCCTGCGCCTCGAGGAGGAGGGCCTGGGCGGGCACGGTGTCGGGCTGGCGGGCGATTCGCTCGAAGGCGAAGTGGAGGCCCAGAGCGGCACCCCGTCGGCTCACCCGGCGCAGCGCCACCGCCGCCGCCTCGGCCGTGCCGAACTTGCGCTCGAGGTAGAGCCGGCGCGGCACCCCCTGCGGCGGCAACCCCGGGTTCAACAGGAAAGGGTGCCAGCGCAGGCCGCAGCCGAGCCGGGCGAGGAGCGGGCGCAGCGTGTGCAGGGCGATTCGGCACCACGGGCAGACCAGATCGGCGACCAGGGTGACGATCGGCCCTTGCTGCACCGCGGCATGCGCGAAACGATCCCCAGGACTTCCATCCTGTGGACGAACGCGGCCGTGTTGCGCTGCAGCAGGATGCTCGGCGCTCATTCGGCGAGCCCCCAGATCTCGGGCGAGGCGAGCTCGACGCTGTTGCCGGCCGGATCGCGCAGATAGAGCGAGCGGCCGCCGCCGGGCCAGACCTGCTCGTGCTCGATCGCTACCCCGGCCGCCACGAGCCGGGCGCGCCAGGCATCGAGCGCCGCCTCCGGCACGGCGAAGCAGACATGGCCGGGCCCCTCCGCACCGTGCGCCGGCGGCACGCTCTGCCGGGCCGTCGCATCGGGGTCGAACAGGAGCAGCATCGCATCCTCGAGGCGCAGGAAGAGGAACGCCCCGGGCCGCTCGGCATGGATGCGCAGGCCCAACAGGTCGACGTAGAAGCGGCGCGCCGCTTCGAGGTCGCGGGCGTAGAGGCAGGTCTCGAGGACGCGGCGAATGGGCGGCAGGGCGGACCTCCCGCTGCAACCTTCCCCGGGCGCGGTCGGCGCGCGCCGGCTCTCCTCTCTAGTCCCGCCCGACCGGCCTGTCAGGAGCCCGAGCCGGTGCCCGCATCCTCGAGCGCACGGGCGGGCTCGCGGGCGAGCCGCAGGAGCCGCTCGAAGGCGGCGTTCGCCGGGTCGGCGAGCGCATCGAGCACGGTGAAATGGTCCGTCCCTTCGACCTCGAGGAGTGCCGTGGCCAGGCCCCGACCGCGCCGCGCCTCGACGAACGCGCGCGACTGGCGGCGGAACTCGGCGGTCTCGGCCGCTCCGACCGCGACCAGGAGGGGTGGCCCGCGATCGGGGATGTCGAGGATCGGGCTGTTGCGGCGGACCTGCTCGAGCCCGAGCTGGAGAGAGGGTTGGAGATAGGACCAGGGAAAGGGGCCGAGATCGAAGAGCCCGCTCACCGGCAGACCCGCCTTCACGGTATCGGCCGGCAGATCGTACTCCCCCGGCCAGTCGGTCGCCGCTACCATCGCCACCAGATGGCCGCCCGCCGAGTGGCCGGAGATCGTGAGCCGCTCGGGATCGCAGCCCCATTCCCGGGCACTCTCGAAAGCCCGGGCGACCGCGGCACGGGCCTCGCGCACGATTTCGTCGATCGTCACCTTGGGGCAGAGGGCGTAGTTGACGATGCCCACCGCCACACCGGCCCGGACGAGCGGCTCCGCCAGGAAGGAGAACTCGCGGGCCGAGAAGCGGCGCCAATAGCCGCCGTGGAAGAAGAGGTGCAGGGGGGCTCCGGGTCCGGCCGGGAATAGATCGAGATACTCTTCGCGCGTAGGCCCGTATTTGAGGCCGAGCCGGCAGGGCAAGCGGGCCCGCGCCGCGGCCGAGGCCTCGTTCCAGCGGGCGAGGATCGCCCCGCTCTGCGCCACCCGGGCGGCGACGTTGTACTCGGCGTCGATCGCCTCTTGGCTCTCGAAGTCACGATAGAGGCGCATCGCCCGGCCCTCCCGCGGCCCAGCATGGCGGCTCGCGCCGCGCGCCGCAAGCACGGGACCGGCGTCGGGAGTACACCGGCCGTTCGAGGGTCGGCAAATCTCGGGAGGATCTCGGCCCACGATCGGCCGGCCGAGTGGCGACCTGAGTCCTCCGGGCTGGAATGATTACAAGTCGGATTGCGACATCCAACAATAAGCCGCAGGTCGAATCGCGCGGAGACCATTGCCGCCGCCCGATCGCCACCCTATAGAAGGGATGCCAGCCGCGGCGAGGTCGGGCACCGTCCGCGCTTCGCCGGGACGAGGGGGAACCGGGAACCGAGGATGGCCAGCGAGACGCCCGTCTGCATCACGACCGCGAGGCTGCGCGCCGCCGGGTTGCGGCCGACGCGGCCGCGGGTCGGCCTCGGCCGGCTCCTGTTCGAGGGCCCGCCGCGCCACGTCTCGGCCGAACAGCTCTACCAGGAGGCCCGCGCGCGTCGGCTCTTCGTCTCCCTCGCCACGGTCTACAACACGCTCCACCAGTTCGTCGCCGCCGGCCTGTTGCGCCGGGTCGTGGTCCACACCGGCCAGACCTTCTTCGACACCAAGGTGAGCGACCACCACCATTTCTACGACGAGCGGACGGGCTTCGTCCGCGACATCGACGAGCGCGAGATCGCCTTCGCCCGTCTGCCCGAGCCGCCGCCGGGCTTCGCCATCACGGGCGTCGAGGTCATCGTCCGCGTCGAGGCCCAGGGCACGGTCGACGGCCAGCGGGTCGAGCCGGCCTCGGCTGCGGTCGAGGGATCGGCGAAGCCCGCCGGTTGACCGGCCGGCGGCGGCCGGTCGGCGTTCCACGCGAGTCCGAGGCGGGGGGCGACGGGCTCGGCCCGAGTCCGCTGCTGGAGCGGGAGGGCGCCGCTCCGGCCCGAGGAAGGCCGCGCCGAGCGCGTCGCCGAAGCGGACGATCGCGAATCGAAGCTCCACCGATCCGTCCTCCCGCCGATCGACCGTACCCCGGTGCCGTATGAAGGGAGAGGGCGAAGTC
>DAIOUO010000067.1:0-12538 GCA_036759485.1 Geminicoccaceae bacterium
GCGCACCACCCGACCGCCCCCGAACCGGGCCGACCAGTAGCACCCGTCCGCATCGATCGCGGCCCCGTCGGGCCGGCCGAGCGGCCCGGACGGGTCGGTCTCGAGCCAGAGGCGGCGATCGTAGGGAATGCCCTCCTCGAGGTCGTAGGCGAAGGTCCAGATCCGCCCCGAGCTGCTGTCGGCCCAGTACATCCGGCCGCCGTCCGGGCTCCAGGCGAGGCCGTTGGCGATCGTGACGTGCGCCGCGACCTCGCACAGGCGCAGCCGCGCGTCGAGGCGCCAGAGCACCCCGGTCGGCGGGCCGAAGGTGAGGTTCATCGAGCCCGCGAAGAAACGGCCGCGCGGGTCGCAGCGGCCGTCGTTGAAGCGATGGTCGGCACGGCCGACCTCGGGCTCGCCGAGGGGTGCGAAGGCCCCGGTGGCGGGATCCAGCCGGCCGATCGCGTGCTCCATCGCGGCGATCATCCCACCCGAGCGGGTGAGGGCGAAGGAGCCGACCCGACCGGGCGTGGCGAGGGTGCGGTGTTCGCGTCTCACGGGGTCGTAGCGATGCAGGCGCCGGCCGTTGATGTCGACCCACCAGAGGACCCGCGCGTCCCCGTCCCATAACGGGCATTCGCCGGTGACGTCGCGGCAGTCGAGGACCAGCTCGGCCGTGGTCATCGTGCTCTCCGCAAGTCGTTCGGGCTCATCCCTTGACCGCACCCGCGGTCATACCGTGGATCAGGAAGCGGCGGACCAGGATCGAGAAGACGAGCACCGGGAGCATGACGAGGGTGCCGCCGGCGGCGATCTTTCCCCATTCCCAGCCCGCGTACTGCATGAAATTGACGACGGCTACCGGTGCGGTCATCGCCTGCGTGCGGGTGAGGATGAGGGCGAAGAAGAAGTCGTTCCAGGAATAGAGGAAGCAGAGGATCGCCGTGGCCGCGAGGCCGGGGCCCGCCACGGGCAGCACGATCCGGGTGAAGGTCTGCAGCAGCGTGGCGCCGTCGATCCAGGCCGCCTCCTCGAGGGCGCGGGGCGTGGCGTCGAAGAAGCTGCGCATCAGCCAGACGACGAGCGAGAGGTTGAAGGTCAGGTAGACGATCACGAGCCCGGTCAGCGTGTCGAGTAGCTCGAGCCGGCGGTAGACCAGGAAATAGGGAATAGTGAAGGCGATCGGCGGGGCCATCCGAGAGGCGAGAACCAGGAGGGAGAGGACGCGCTCGGCTTTCAGGCTCATGCGCGAGAGGGCGTAGGCGCCGGGGGTGCCGATCAGCATGGCGAGTGCGGTGGAGACCAGACTCGCGATCGCGCTGTTGGCGAAGGAGCGGGGGAAGTTGCCGTCCCAGAGGGCGGCGTAGTTGGCGAGGGTCGGGGTGAAGAAGAGCCGAGGCGGCCAGGCGAAGATGTCCTGGTCGGTCTTGAAGCTCATGACGAGGAGCCAGGCGAAGGGGAAGAGCACGAGCGCGACGAGAACGAGCACGAGCGTCCACAAGAGTGCCCGCTCGAGGGGCGTGCCGTAGCGGAAGGCGTCATTCACGGGGCCGGCCCCAACCGACGAGGCGGACGACCGCCCAGGACAGCAGCACGGTGACCGCCACCATGACCACGGTGATGGCCGAGGAGTATCCCAGGAAGCTGAAGTTGAAGGCCTGGATGTAGGAGTAGTAGTTGGTGACCTCGGTGACGCTGCCCGGTCCGCCTTCGGTCAGGATGAAGATCAAGGGGAAGGCCTTGATGCTGTCGATCAGGCGGAACAGGCCGGCCACGAGCAGCACGCCCTCGAGCCAGGGCAGCATCACGTAGCGGACCGTCTGCCAAGCGGTGGCGCCGTCGATGCGCGCCGCATCGAGATACTCCTCGGGCATCATCTGAAGGGCGGCGAGCGTCATGAGCATCGTGAACGGGAACCACTGCCAGGTATCGGCCACGATGATGGCGGTTAGTGCCCAGTCGGCGTCGGTGATCAGGGCCGGGACGTCGAACCCGAGGACCTCGAAGCCCCACCAGACGGGGCTGATGTCGGGCGTGTAGAGGACCTTCCAGACGATCGCCACGACGATCGGCGGCAGGACCATGGGGACGAGGAAGACGGTGCGCAGGGCGACGAGGAGGCGGGCGCGGAGGTTCAGGAGGAGGGCCGAGCCGAGGCCGATCAGCAGCTGCAAGCCGACGGTCCAGAAGGAGAGCTTGGCTTGCACCCAGAGCGAGCCGTGCAGCCGGCCGTCTTCGAGCAGGAGCCGGTAGTTGCGCAGCGGATCGGCGAAGTTCCAGGCGGTCTCGGGCTTGGTCAGATCGAGCGGGGTGAACGAAGTGAGGAACAAGTAGAGGGTCGGCAACAGGGTCACGACGCCGAGCACGGCGAGGGTCGGGACCAGCAGCAGCAGGGAGAACCGCTCGCGGGCGCGGGTGAAGCCGGACCGATCGTCCGCCTGCGGTGCCGCCCGCTCGACCGCGAGGCTCGCCAAGACCGGCTCCGTCCGGCTCAAATCGGCACGCCGGCCTTCTTGAGGTCGGCGATCGCCTCCTCCTGCGCCTGCCGCATGGCCTCGGCCGGCTTGGCCTGGTCGGTGGCGATGCGCTCGATCGCCTTGTTGATCTTGTCGCCGACCTGCGGGAACACGGGCACGGTGCGGTATTTCATGTAGCCGCTCTTGCCGCCGAGCTCGAGGACCTGGAGATAGAGCGAGGCGACGTCCTGGCCGTTCAGGGTGAGGGTCTCGCGATAGGCGGGATCGGTGATGATCGAGCGGCGGCAGACGGCGGCGTAGCCCTTCTCGAGGGCGATTCGGCGCAGCAACGTCTTGCTCATCGCCCAAGTGACGAACGCCCAGGCGACATCCTTCTGCTTCGATCCCAAGGGGATGCCGTAGCCGTGGCTGTTCGAGCCCGGGAATGCGCCCTTGGGGCCGGCCGGCATGAGGGCGTAGCGGGTGGTGGTCTTGACGCGGCTCTCTTCGTGGCGGACCAGCGGCGCGAGCCAGGCGATCGACTGGGTCCGGATATTGGCGCGGCCGGCGAGCTGGGCGCGCATGGCCTGGTCGTCGGTGAAGGAAAGCACACCCGCCGGCGTGTACTTGGCGAGAATGTCGGCGTACCAGGCCGCCGCCTCGATCGCCTCGGGCGTGTCGAGCATCGGGTAGAGATCGTCCGGCGGGTCGCGGAAGACCTTGCCGCCGAAGCCCATGAGGTAGGGGATCCAGTTCCAGTGGTGCAGGCGGTCGGCCACGTAGGCGGCCACGCCGTCCTGCTTGTGGGTCGCGGCACAGACCTCGACGAACGCCTCGAAGGTGGCGGGTGGCTTCACGCCCACCTTGTCCATGACGTCACCCCGGGCCATACCCATGATCATGGCCCCGGCCTCCCAGGCGAAGCCGTAGGTCAGGCCCTTGGCGTCCTCGAGCGAGCTCTGGGCCCCGGCCACGAAATCGGCGGCGTCGAAGTCGGGCGGCGTCTTGTTCGGATCGGCGAGGAACTCGTCGAGCGGGGTCATCCAGCCGGCACCGATCCAGCGGCCCGAGTAGATGAAGGTGATGTTGCAAAAATCGTAGGCCGAGCCCTTGGTCGACAGCTCGAGGTCCATCCGCTGATTGTAGACCGGGAAGGCCTGCAGCTCGAGGTTGACCCTGGCGCCGGTGGCGGCTTCGAACTCTGGTAAATATTCCTTGATGTAGGTCTGGAAGACGTGCTGGAAGCAGGCGCCGTTCAAGGTGACGCCGGCAAAGGGCTTGGCCTGGCCGAGCACGACCGGTGCGCGCAGGCCAACCGCGAGCGCGGCCGGTCCGAGCAGGGCCGCCTCCAGGATCCGCCTTCGGTGCAGAGCGGCTGCCTCGAGGGTCGCCCGCGACCCTGCGCCGTTCGTGGTCATGCTCCGGCCTCCCCTGCTCCGCGCCCCGCCGCCGGGGCGGCTACGGGCCGGAGCATTCCAGGGTGGTGCGCTTCCCGCAACGGGCGCGCGCCACCGGCCGGCGCAAGGCTCAGCGGCGGCCGCGTTCGCGTTCGGCCGAGGCCTCTTCGGCCCAGTCGACTTCCTCTTCGCTGACGAGCTCGCCGCGCATGGAGGGGCCACGGGTGTGCACGGCCTCGGGGTCGCCGCAGACCAGGTGGTGCCATTCGGGAAGGTCGAAGCCGAAGGCGACGAGCCGATAGGCGCAGCTCCAGGGCAGCCAGGAGAGCGCGCGGACGTTCTCGGGGGTGAGCGCCACACAGTCGGGGACCCGCTCGTGGCGCCCGGGATAGTCGCGGCAGCGATGGGTGCAGAGGTCGAGCAGGCGGCAGGCCACGTCGGAGAGCGCCGTCTCGCCGGTGTCAGGGTCCTCGACGCGGATCTGGCAGCAGAGGCCGCAACCGTCGCAGAGCGCCTCCCACTCGGCCGGGCTCAGGGCCTCGAGCGGCTTCGTGCGCCAAAAGCCGGGCTCGAGCCCGGCTCCCGACGGCGGGCGGCGCCGCGCGGCGGCCACTCAGCGGCTCACCTGCAGGCCCGTGAGCCAAGCGAGGATCGCCCTCAGATCCTCCTCGCTCGCGGTGTCCTTCCAAGCCGGCATCACGAGACCCGACTGGGTCTGCAACCGGCCCTCGCGGACCGTCTGCCAGTAGGCCTCGGTCCAGCCCGTGCGGTAGCGGATCTTCATCCGCCGCAGATCGCGCGGCTTGTCGGGGCCGACCGCCTCGGGCCCGTGGCAGTGGGCACAGCCCAGGACCGAGTTGAAGAGCTCGCGGCCGCGCTCGGCGATCGCCTGGAGATCGTCCGGGGCCGGCGCCTCGGCCGCGACCTCGACGGTGCCCGGGACGGCGGCCGGGGCGAGCGAGCCCTGCCGCTCGGCGCTCGCGGGCAGCCAGTTCCAGACGATCCGACCATCGTGGCGGAGCCCGTAGTCGCGGGCGATCGCGGCGATCTCTTCCGCCATGCCCTTCAAGAGTTCGTCCAGGCGATCGCGCAGCGCCTCGTTGGCCCGAGCGACGCCGGCCGCCGAGTGCCAGCGCAGCCGCGGGCCGTCGACCGCCACGATCGCGAAGCGCCGGCCGGTTTCCCGCTCGATCCAGGGGACGGGGGCTTCCCAGACGAAGGCGGCATCGACCTCGCCTCGGGCGAGGGCGCGCAGCGCCTGCTCGGGTTCGCGGAAGGTGACGGGCTCGACGCCGTCGAGCGTGGCGAGCGCGCTCTGCGCCTCGCTGTCGAAGGCGACCGCCACGCGTCGGCCGCGCAGCTCCTCGATCGCTCCGAGCGAGCGCCCCTCGGGCAAGACGAGCACGTAGCCGAGCTCGAGGATCGGTCCGGCGACGAGGAGCCGGGGTCCCATGAGGCCCTTGACGTCGGGCACGCCGAGCATGACGTCGCAGCGGTCGGCCAAGAGCGTCAGGCGGATGGCGCGTTTGCCGAGGTCGGTCGGCCACCAGTAGGCCTGGAAGGGCCGGCCGAGGGCACGGGCCAGGCGCTCGCCGACCTCGTGATAGATGCCGTGCCGCTCGCCCGCGATCATGCTCAAGGGCGGGGTGTCGGGGTCGAGACAAACCCGGAGCGGCTCGGCGGCGACCGGCTTCGGGCCAGGGACGAGAAGGAGAAGGGCGGCGGCGAAGAAGCACGGGAGGCGTCGCAAGGGAGCGTCTCCGGGGAACGCGAACGGGCGGCCCAGAAGGCCGCCCGTCCGGGCATCACTCGAGGGTGAACGCGAAGAGCATGCCCGCCGTCGGCTGAGCCTCGATCATCTTGCGGCCGATCTCGCCCAGAAAGCCCGGGATGGTCTCCGAGCGGCCGACCGCGACGACGACGTACTGTTTGCCGCCGACCTCGTAGGTCGACGGGCCCGCATGGATACCGGAGCCGAGCTGCTTCTTCCAGAGGATCTCGCCGGTCTTGGCGTCGATCGCCCGAAACTCGCCCTCGTAGTTTCCGGCGAAGACGAGGCCGCCCGCGGTCGCGAGCACGCCGCCGTTGAACGGCCACTTCTCCTGGATGCCCCAGACCTTCTTGCGGGCGACCGGATCCCAGGCGATCAGCTCGCCCAGATAGCCACCGGGTCCTGCCTTGGTGGGGAAGTCCTTGCCGAGGTAGAAGGAACCACGCTTGTACTCGACCTCGCTGTCCTCCATGTCCATGCACAGGTTGTTGGCCGGGATGTAGACGAGCTTGGTCTGCGGGCTCCAGGCCATCGGCATCCAGTTCTTGCCGCCGAGCAGGTTCGGGCAGATGTCGACGGCCTTCTTCTTGAGGCCGGGACGCTTTGTCGGGTCCTCGATCGGCCGTTGGGCGGTCAGGTCGTAGCCCTTCGCCCAGTTGGTCGGCACGAAGGTCTCGGCCGACAGCGCCTTCCCGTTGGTGCGGTCGAGCACGAAGAAGAAGCCGTTGCGATCGGCCTTGAGGCCGACCGGATCGGGCTTGCCGTCGCCGTCGACGTCGATGTCGACGAGGACGAGCTCGTTGACGCCGTCATAGTCCCAAGCGTCGTGCGGGGTGCTCTGGAAGCCCCAGACGATCTTGCCGTCGTCCGGATCGACGGCGATCGTCGCGGCGGTCCACTTGTTGGTGTAGGGGCCGTAGTCGGAGGTGTTGGGCCCGCGCACGAGCGCGTTCCATGGGCTCGGGTTCGAGGTCCCGAAATAGGCGAGGTCGCGCTCCGGGTCGTACGAAGCGACGAGCCAGACGGTGCCGCCGCCGTACTTCCAGGAATCGCCCTTCCAGGATTCGTTGCCGGGCTCGCCCGGGCCGGGCACGGTCCAGGTCTTCCAACGCTCTTTACCGGTCTTTTTGTCGAAAGCGACGATGTAGCCGCGGGCGCCGTACTCGCCACCACCGAAGCCGGTGATCACCAGGTCCTTCACGACGAGGGGCGGGGAGGTGATCACCGAGCCTTGCTTGTAGTCGACCACGTCCGCGGTCCAGACCTCCTCGCCGGTCTTGGCGTCGAGGGCGGTGAGCGCGCCGTCGAGCCGGCCGACGAAGACGAGACCGTCGCTGTAGGCCACACCGCGGTTGACGACGCCGCAGCAGGCATATTGCTGGACGCCGACCGGCATCTCGAGGTCGACCTTCCAGCGGATCGCACCGGTCGCCGCGTCGAGCGCCATGACGTGCTGAGGGCCGTTGGCGCTCGTGACGAGCAGCGTGTCACCGACGACGAGCGGGGTGCTCTCCTGGCCGAAGGCGTTGCCGAGCGAGCGCGCCCAGGCGAAGGAGAGCTTCTGGACGTTGTCCCGATTGATCCGGGCGAGCTCGCTGTAGTGCCATTTCTGGTAGTTGCCGCCGTAGATCGGCCAACCGGTGTCGGCCGCCTCGGCCGCCACCGCGGCGCCGAGCGTCCCGGCGGCGCAGCCGGCCGTGATTGCGCGTTGCAGCAAGGTGCGTGGGTCGATGCGCATCGGGCCTCCCTCCTCGGCGCATGGCAACTCTTGGAGGAGTCTCGTCGTCCACGCCCCGCTGCCTGTCAACCGGCCGGCGACCGGATGTTCCGCCGGCGACGAGGAAGGTTCAGCGGCGCCAGCGCTCGACCCGTCGAGCGAGCGGCTCGAGGCCGGCCCATTCGATGAGCTGGACGATGGCGACGAAGGCGAGCGCGTAGGCCAGGATCGTGGCCACGTCGAAGAGCTGGAAGGCGGTGTGGATCTGGAAACCGACCCCGTTCGGCCGGCCGAGCAGCTCGACGACGAGCACGATCTTCCACACGAGGGCGAGACCGGAACGGGCGGCGGCCAAGAGGTAGGGGGCGAGCTGCGGCAGGACGAGGTGGGCGAGGACGCGGCCGCGCGGCACGGCGAAGGCCTGCGCCATCTCGAGGAGGCCCTTGTCGAGGGCGCGGGCGCCTTCGCGCACCGTGACCGCGACGTTCGGGATCTTGTTGAGCGCGACGGCGGTGATCGCGGCCGCCTCGACCAGTCCGATCCAGATGTAGCAGAGCACGATCGTGACGAGGGCCGGCATGTTGAGGGCGAGCAGGAGCCAGGGACGGCCGAGCTCGTCGGCGAGCGCGAGCCGACCCATGAGGATGCCGATCGCGGTCCCGACGCCCATGGCGATCGCGAAGCTCGCGGCGACCCGGGCGAGCGTGGCCGCCAGATGATGGAGCAGCTCGCCCGCGAGCAGCTCCCTCAGGCCCGCCTCGAAGACCGCGAGGGGGCCCGGCAGCGTGCGCGGCGCCTCGGCGAGCGCGGCGGCTGCGGCCCAGAGGGCGATCAGGAGGAGGAAGGAGGCGAACGGCAGGAACCGCCGCGCCCGCGGCCCGAGCAGCGGCGCAGCCGGGGGCGCGACGCTCGGGAGCGCCGCGCCCGCGAGCCCGGCCTCACCAGACAAGGGGCCAGAACGTGCCATCGGGCAGGCTCTTGGCCTTGCCGACGAGCTTCTCGCCGCCGAGCTCGGCGAGGACGGCGAAGAGCTTGGCGGCGGCCTGCCGCTCCGCCTCGCCCCAACTCGCGACGATGCCCTCGCGGTAGCGGTTCCGCAGATTCTCGAAGGTCGCCTGGTCCTCGGCACGCGTCAGCGGCCTGAGCAGTTCCCATTCGGCGTCGCTCTCCTTCATGATGGCCTTGGCGGCACGCGAGGCGCGCGAGAAGGCGGCGACGCGCTCCGGGTTGGCTTTGGCCCAGCTCTCCTTGAAGATGTAGCCGAGTTGCGGGGTGGTGGGCGGTACGCCGAGGGCGGCCATGGCGTCGGCCACGCCCAACAGGCGGGTCATGCCGCGGGCCTCGAGCCGGGCGGCGAAGGGCCAGTAGGTGAGCACCGCGTCGAGCTCGCCCGAGACCAACTTCTCGGAAAGGAGCGGCGGCGCACCGAAGACCGGCCGCACCGCGGAGGCGAGCTCGAGGCCGAGGTCGCGCCGGGCGAGGGCCTGGAGGATGAGCCAGCTCTTGTCGAGCGAACCGCCGGCCACGCCGAGCGACTTGCCGCCGAGATCGGCGAGCTTGCCGATGCCGCGGTCGGGCCGGACCACGAGCGCGCCCACGGCGCTCGAATAGGGCAGGAAGCTCACCGCGACACCCTCGGCGCGTTGGCGGGCGACCCAGAGCCAGTCCTCGACCACGATGTCGACCGCATCTCCCATGAAAGCGATCGAGGCCGCGTCGTTGGCGGCGAATTCCTGGACCTGGAGCGTGAAACCTTCCTTGGCGTCGAGCCCGTGCCGTTTGACGACGTCGAGCTCCCAGCTCACCGTGCCGAAACGCAGGACACCGGCGCGCACCGTCCCGAGTTCGGCCGCCGCGAGCGGTCCCGCGAGGAGGCCGAGGAGCAGGCCGGCTGCGAGAGCGAACGAGCCCGACCAGAGTCTCGTCATGGCGAGCGCCTCCCTTTCGCGCGCACGAGACCTCAAATGTACCACGGCCGCCGGGGTGGCAAGGCCCGCTCGCGGCTCCGTGTCTCGGGTCCGAGCCGACCGAACGTTATGGCGCTCATAACTCGGCCGAAGGATGCCATCGAGGATGCGGTCGCTCTGCGGCACCTTGACTCGGCTCTAAGGGCAACTTATGGAACTCATAAGAGCGGCTTCGGCAGCTGCCGCGGAGGGGAGGAACATGCTGCATCGGGCGTTGTTCGCCGTACTCGCGAGCGTGTCGGTCGTGACGGTTGCCGAGGCAGCCGGGAACCTGGCCACCAAGCCGACCCGTCTCGAGGTCGCGATCGACAAAGATCTCCAGTTCTCCAAGAAGGAGTTCCAGCTGGAGACCGGGAAGTACTATCGGCTCACGGTCGATTCCAAGGCCGGCGACGAGGTCATGTTCGTCGCGCCCGACCTGTTCCGCAACGCTTGGATCTCGCAGATCGTGATCGCCGGGATCGAGGTGCACCCGATGGGCGGGATCGAGGGTATCGAGTTCGACGAGGACGGCAAGGTGGACATCTATTTCGTCCCGGTCCGGACCGGTGATTTCAGCTTCGGCCTCAAGGGGCACGAAGCTCGAGGTGCGGTCGGCAAGTTCGTCGTCCGCTGAGTCCGATGCGGGGAGGTCCTGCCTTGGTCTCGCTCCTGCAAGGTGTGGCCGTCGCCCTGACGCTGATCGGTGCCGCCGCGTCGGTGCTCGCGCAGGAGCGACCCAAGGTCACGCTCGGCTATATCGGGCTCGAGGACGATCCTCGGTACCGTGAGCTCAAGACCTACGCCAACGTCCCCATTCGTCCGACGATCGTACCGCTCGACGGCGCCGCCGTGGCGATGCGGGACGCGCGGGCGATCGGGCGGGCGATCGGAGTCGAGATCGACCTCGAACCGTTGCGGGTGAAGGATCTGGACGGCGCGCTCGCGGGAATCGATCGGCTCACGAGCGAACTCGGGGCGCGCTTCCTGCTCGTCGACCTCGAGGACGGGATGCTGGGCGAACTCGCCGCCCGCACCAAAGGGCGCGAGCTCCTCCTGCTCAACATCTCGGCACGCGACGATCGGTTGCGGGGCGAGGCCTGCGCCGCGCACCTGCTGCACGTGGCACCCAGCCGGGCGATGCTCGCCGATGCGCTCGGCCAATATCTCGCGAACCAGCAGTGGCGCGACGCGCTCCTCCTGGTCGGGCCGGAGGCCGAGGACGCGCTCTGGGGCGAGGCCTTCACCCGCGCCATCCGGCGCTTCGGCGGGCGCGTCGTCGAGACGCGTCGCTTCGTTTCGGGACGCGACCCTCGCCAGCGGGAGCAGAACAATGTCCGCCTGTTGACCCAGGGTGTGGCCTACGACGTCGTCGTCGTGGCCGACAGCGACGGCGAGTTCGGCCGGGTGTTGCCCTATCAGACGGTCCTCCCGCGGCCGGTCGTGGGCACGCACGGCCTCGTGCCGTCGGTCTGGCACTGGGCCTACGAGCGCCAGGGTGCACCCCAGCTCGAGCAGCGCTTCGAGCGGGCGCTGCCCGCCCCGCGGAAGATGCGGGACCCGGAATTCTCGGCCTGGGCGGCGATCCGAGCGGTGCTCGACGCGATGAGCCGGGCCCGCTCGAGCGACTTCGCGAAAGTGCGCGAGGCGCTCCTCGACCAGAACCTGACCCTCGATCTCTACAAGGGCGCCCCCTCGACCTTCCGGCCTTGGGATCTGCAACTTCGCCAACCGATCCTGCTCGGGACCCAGGACGCGGTGATCGCGCGTGCTCCGCTCGATCGCTTCCTCCACCAGCGCAACACGCTCGACACCCTGGGTGTCGACCAGCCCGAGAGCCGCTGCCGGTTCTGATCCCACGAGCGGGTCGTCGCACCTTCATATCCGCGCTTGCTCGAGTGCCGGCGAAAGATTAGGCGTCGCGACGGCCCACCGTCGCCTGACGACGGGGCAACATCCCTAACGGGGGGCGGACAATGAAGAAGCATACGAGCTGGCTCGTCGGAGCCAGCCTCCTCGCGCTGGCGGTCGCCGCGACCGACACCGCGCAGGCTCAGGAGGTCAAGGGAGCCACGAAATACGGCGACATGCGCACCGTGACTCAGCGCATGCTCAACGCCGCGGCGGGTGATGGGAATAACTTCCTTCACACCAACCACAATTACCGTCAGACCCGGTTCTATCCGAATGCGCAGATCAACACGTCGAACGTGCACCGTCTGCGCCCGGCCTGGATCTTCCAGACCGAGGTGAAAGAGACGATGGAAACCACGCCGATCGTGGTCAACGGCGTGATGTACGTGACGACGGCGTTCAACCACGTCTACGCGCTGGATGCCCGAACCGGCGAACAGCTCTGGCATTACAAGCACAAGCTCGGCCCGATCACGGTCTATTGCTGCGGTCCGAACAATCGCGGCGTGGCGGCCTATGGCGACATGGTCTACATGGGCACGCTCGACGCGAAGCTCGTGGCCCTCGATGCCAAGACGGGCAAGCTCGTCTGGGAAACCGAGATCGCCGACCCGGAGCTCGGCTATTCGGAGACGATGGCGCCGACGGCGGTCGACGGGAAGATCCTGATCGGCACGAACGGCGGCGAGTACGGCATCCGCGGCTTCGTCAAGGCGTTCGACGCCAAGACCGGCAAGCTCTTGTGGACCTTCCACACGATTCCCGAGAACTCGGTGGGCGTGTGGGCGACGCACGACGCCACCGGCCGCGACATGAAGCGGAACATCGCGGCCGAGAAGGAAGCGCTCGCCAAGATGGGCGATCCGTACAAGACGCTCGGTGGCGGCGTCTGGCAGAACCCGGCCGTCGACCTCGAGCGCCGGAGGATCTACTTCGTCGTCGGCAATCCCTCCCCCGACCTCGACGGTTCGCTACGGCCCGGTGACAATCTCTACACCGACAGCCTCGTGGCGGTGGATCTCGATACGGGCAAGTACGTCTGCCACTTCCAGTACATCGCGCACGACGTCTGGGATCTGGATGCGGTCAGCCCGCCGATTCTCGTCGACGTCAAGGACAAGGACGGCAAGGTCGTGCCGGGTGTGATCCACGGCGGCAAGACCGGGCATATCTATGTCCACAAGCGCGACGACTGCTCGCTGATCCGCTTCTCCGAGGCGATGGTGCCGCAGGAGAACATGTGGGTCCTGCCGACGAAGGAAGGCGCCCGCATGCTGCCCGGCGCCAATGGTGGCGTCGAATGGTCGCCCATGGCCGTGGACGAGCGGCTCGGCCTCGCCTATGCGATGAACCTGCAC
>DAIOUO010000068.1:0-12512 GCA_036759485.1 Geminicoccaceae bacterium
GCTCGTGGCCGTCGACCCCGAGCCGCGCGCGCCGCTGCCGGCCGGGGTCGAGCACCGCCCGCATTTGCTCGGCGAGGGCGAGGTCGCGCTCGCCGACGCGCTCGGCCCGGGCGACGTGCTGTTCGTCGATTCGAGCCATCTCGCGGTCCCCGGCAGCGACGTCGACCTCCTGATCTGCCGGATCCTTCCCCGGCTCGCCTCGGGCGTGCTCCTCCACCTGCACGACGTCTTCCTGCCCGACGCCTATCCCGAGAGCTGGGCCTGGCGCGGCTACAACGAGCAGACGGTCGTGGCGGCCCTCCTCCTGGGATCCCGCTTCCGCCCGCTCTGGGCGAGCCGTTGGATGGCGACGCGGAGGGCGGAGCGGATCGCCGCCGGCCCCCTTTCCGCCCTGCCGCTCCCGCCCGGCGCCTTCGAGACGAGCCTCTGGCTCGAGGTCGGCGGGGCCTAGCCCCCCTCGCCCACCGCCTCGCGAGCCAGCCGGTCGCGGAGTTCCCGCTTGAGGATCTTGCCGTAGGCGCTCTTGGGCAGCGAATCCAGGAAGACGTAGCGCCGGGGCCGCTTGAAGCGGGCGATCTCGCGCAGACAATGGGCGTCGAGCTCCTCCGCCCGGGTCCCGGGCTCGGCCACCACGCAGGCCACCACCTGCTCGCCCCATTCGGGGTCGGGCAGGCCCACGACCGACACCTCCTTGACCTTCGGGTGGGTGAGCAGCGCCTCCTCGACCTCGCGCGGATAGATGTTGGCCCCGCCCGAGATGATGAGATCCTTCGAGCGATCCTTGAGGGTGAGATAGCCCGCCTCGTCGAGCGCGCCGAGATCACCCGTCTTGAGCCACCCGTCGCCCATGGTCCGCCGGGTGGCCTCGGGATCGCGCCAATAGCCGGGCACCACGCTCGGCCCCCGCGCCAGCACCTCGCCGACCTCGCCGGGCGGCAGGCGGCGGCCCTCCTCGTCGGCGATCGCCACCTCCACCACGAGCTGGGCGGTGCCGGCCGACTGCAAGATGTCGCTCCGCCCGGCCCGGGCCGCCGCCTCGTGCTCGCGTTTGGAGAGTGCCGTGATGCACATCGGCGATTCCCCCTGGCCGTAGAGCTGGGCCAGGCGAAAGCCCAGGACGGCGTGCGCCTCCTCGAGGTCGGCCAGGTACATGGGCGCCCCGCCGTAGACGATCGTGGCGAGCCCCTCGCCCGCGAGGCCCTGCGCCTTCGCGTGGCGGACCAGCCGCTTGACCATGGTGGGGGCGGCGAACATGTGCACCCGGCCCCAGGCCCGCCAGAGCTCGAACACCTCGGCCTCGTCGAAGCCGCCGCTCTCCGGCACCACGTGGCAGGAGCCGACGGCCGCATGCGGGCTCACGTAGCAGCCCGAGCCGTGGCTGAGCGGCGCGGCGTGCAAGAGGGCCGAGCGCGGCGCCACTTCGTCCACGTCGATGTGGTAGGCGTAGGTCATGGCGCGCAGATTGCCGTGGGTGATCATCGCCCCTTTGGGTCGACCCGTGGTGCCGCTCGTGTAGAAGAGCCAGGCGAGCGCATCCGCCCCCACCTCCACCATCGGTGGCTCGGCCTCGTCGAACAGGGCGGCATAGTCGCGCGTCGCGACCTCGACCACCCGACAGGAGGCGGGCGGGTCGGCCTCCGCCAGCGCGGCCGCGAGCTTCGCCGAGACGAAGCACAGCCGCGGCTCGGCGTGCCCGAGGATCCAACCGAGCTCCTTGGGATGGAGCTTGGCGTTGATCGGCACGATCGCCGCCCCCGCCCACCAGGCGGCGAGCTCGATCTCGAGATATTCGGGCCGGTTCTCCATCACGATCGCGACCCGATCGCCGGGAGCGCAGCCGAACTTCGAGCGGAGGCCGCCCGCCAGCCGGGCGGCGCGATCGGCGAGCTGGCGGTAGGTCCAGAGGGTGCGCGCACCGAGCCCGACCGCCGGCGCTTCGCCGTCGCGCCGGGCGATACGGGCGAAGAGACGGGCGAGGTTCATCCCGGCGGGCTCCCGATCTTTCCGCCCTCCACGGGCGGCGAGCCTGCCGAGCGTCGGCTGCGCCGACAAGGGGCGAAAGATTTTCTTTCGCTCGGCAACACGCAAAGTGTTTTGACAGCGGTGAGGATCCCGCTTAATACCTCTCGACCGATCGCGGTGGGGAGGATTTGATGTTGAGCACCTGTCGACGCGTGTTGGCCGGATGCGCAATGGTGTTGGCGGCCGGTGGATTCGCCGCGTCGGCGGTCGCTTGGCAGCCCAGCAAGCCCGTCCAGCTCTACGTCCCGGCCGGAACGAGCGGCGGCGCCGATCAGATGGCCCGCGCGATTCAGGGCATCGTCGCCAAACACGCTCTCATGAACCAGCCGATCGTCGTCCAGAACAAGGGCGGCGGCGCCGGGGCCGAGGCCTTCCTCGAGGTCAAGGAGAAGAAGGGTGACGCCCATCTCCTGCTGATCACCCTCTCGAGCCTGTTCACCACACCACTGGCGACCGGGGTGCCCTTCCGTTGGACCGAGCTGACTCCGGTCAAAATGCTGGCGCTCGACGAGTTCGTGCTCTGGGTCAACAGCGAATCGCCTTGGCAGAGCGTGGCCGACCTCGTGGCCGCCGCCAAGGGCCAGAAGCTGCGAATGGGCGGCACCGGCTCGCGCCAGGAGGACCACATCATCACCGTGGCTCTCGGCAAGGCGATCGGGGCCCCGTTCACCTACGTGCCCTACAAGGGCGGCGGCGAGGTCGCGGTCCAGCTCGTGGGCCGCCACGTCGACACCACCGTGAACAACCCGATCGAGGCGGTCGGCCACTGGAAGGCGGGCAAGGTCCGGCCGCTCTGCGTCTTCGATTCGCAGCCCATGCCCTACCCCGAGACGATCGCCGACGGGAAGGCCTGGAGCGACATCCCGACCTGCAAGAGCCAGGGTCTCGACGTCGAGTATCTGATGCTCCGCGGCATCTTCATGCCGGCCGGCGTTCGCGACGAGGAGGTCCGCTTCTACGTCGATCTCCTCGACAAGGTTCTGGCTACACCGGAGTGGCAGGAGCTCATGGCGCAAGGCGCCTTCAACCGCACCGCCCTCACGGGGGCCGAGTTCCGGGCCTGGCTCGAGCGGGAGGAGGAGCGCCATCGCCGGCTCATGGCCGAGGCGGGGTTCCTGGCGAAGTGAGTCGGGACCGCGCGCCGGCTCGGCGATCCGGCGGGCGGGCGACTGGAGAGGAAGCGGGGGAGGTCGAACCATGCCACAGTTCGCCGGCGCCGGCAGCGGGATCGGGCAGCGGACGATGGAGATCCTGCTCGCGGGGCTCATGGCGGTGGTCGCCGGGCTCGCGATCCGCGAGGGACTCAGGCTCGGCAACGGCTGGGCTTTCGACGGCCCCGAGGCGGGCTATTTCCCGTTCTGGGTCGGCATCCTCCTGCTGCTCGCGAGCGGGGTGAACCTCGTGCGCGCCCTCGCCCGGCCTGCCGACGGCCGCCTGTTCGCGAGCTGGCCGCGCCTTCTCCTCGTGGCGCAGGTGCTGATCCCGGCCGCCGTCTACGGTGCCGCGATCTTCGTCCTCGGCATCTACGCCGCTTCGGCCGCCCTCGTGCTGTGGTTCATGCGCGGTATGGGCGGCTTCTCCTTGCGCCAGGCGGTACCGGTGGCGGCGGCCCTCGTGCTCACCGCCTTCCTGGTCTTCGAAGTGTGGTTCCTGGTCCCCCTTCCCAAGGGACCGGTCGAGCACGCCCTCGGCTTCTGACCCCGCCCCCCTCCCGCGACCCCGTCGAGCGGAGCCGCACGGCACATGAGCGAGCTCTCGGCCCTCCTGCACGGCTTCACGATCGCCCTCGAGCCCACCAATCTCGCCCTCATGGTCGCCGGCATCGTGCTCGGCGTGCTGATCGGCGTCCTACCGGGCCTGGGCGGAGCGAACGGGGTCGCGATCCTTCTGCCGCTCACCTTCACCCTCGAGCCCGTCTCGGCGATCATCCTCCTCTCCTCCATCTATTGGGGCGCGCTGTTCGGCGGCGCCATCACCTCGATCCTCTTCAACATCCCGGGCGAACCCTGGTCGGTGGCCACGACCTTCGACGGCTATCCGATGGCCCAGCAGGGCCGCGCCGCCGAGGCGCTGACCGCCGCCTTCACCTCCTCCTTCCTCGGCGCCTTCGTGGCGATCCTCGTCATCACCTTCGTCTCGCCGCTCGTGGCCGGCTTCGCGCTGCGCTTCGGCCCGGCCGAGTTCTTCGCCGTCATGTTCCTGGCCTTCGCGAGCTTCATCGGTCTCTCCTCGGGCTCGCCCTTCAAGACCATGGCCTCGATGATGCTCGGCTTCCTCCTGGCCGGGGTCGGGCTCGATACGGTCACCGGTCAGCTGCGCGGCACCTTCGGCTCGACCGAGCTCATGCGCGGCTTCAATTTCCTCGTCGTGGTGATCGGACTGTTCGGCATCTCCGAGATCCTCCAGTCGATCGAAGAAGGCCTGACCTTCCGCGGTCGGGAAGGTCACATCGACCTGCGCGCGGTGCTGCGCACCTGGGGCGAGATGCTGCGCCACCGGGCGATCGTGCTGCGCTCCGCCCTCATCGGCTGCTGGATGGGGATCACGCCGGCGGGCGCCACCCCGGCCTCCTTCATGAGCTACGGTGTGGCGCGCCGGCTGAGCCGGCACGGTGCCGAGTTCGGCCGCGGCCGCATCGAGGGGGTGATAGCGCCGGAAACCGCGGCGCACGCCGCCGGCACCTCGGCGCTGCTGCCCATGCTCACGCTCGGCATCCCCGGCTCGCCCACCGCCGCGGTGCTCCTGGGCGGATTGATCATGTGGGGCCTCCAGCCCGGACCCATGCTCTTCGTCGAGCAGAAGGACTTCGTCTGGGGCCTGATCGCCTCCATGTATCTCGGCAACGTCGTGGGCCTCGCGATCGTGCTCACCGCCGTGCCCTGGTTCGCGGCGATCCTGCGGATTCCCTTCCCCATCATCGCCGCGATCATCCTCGTCGTCTGCGCGATCGGCGCCTACACCGTCAACAACGCGGCCTTCGACATCGTCTTGATGCTGATCTTCGGGGTTCTGGGCTACGTGATGAAGAAGCTCGACTATCCCCTGGCTCCGCTCGTCCTGGCTCTCGTCCTGGGCGATCGGACCGAGCAGTCCTTCCGTCAGGCCCTCCTCCTCTCCGAGGGCGGCTTCTCGATCTTCTTCTCGAACGCGCTCGTGAGCTCGATCATGATCGTCGCGCTCCTGCTCCTGTTCTGGCCGCTCCTCGCCCGGCTGCGCCGCCGCGAGCGGGCGCAGGCGAGCACCTGAGCGGCCCGGGCGCTCCGCCCCGCGCCGCAGCGCCACCGTGCCGGCCGACCGAGCCGGCCCGATCGCTTCCCTCGGGCGGGCCCGGTCGCTCGCCCGCACCTCGAGCGGGCATCCGCGGCCGGATGCGGCCCGAGAGCGTTCGAGCCCGTCGACATAACCGAGTGCGAGCCGATGCCGAAGTCGCCATAGCGCCCTCGGATAGGTTGTCGCGCCTGCACCCCGTCCCGTTGACGGCCCCGCTGTCGGGACTCATCGTCCCCGGGTATGTTCGGAGTGAGGACTTCCATGCAGCATTCGTCTCTTCGCCGGCCCGCCGGCCTGGCCGTCCGGCTCGGCCTCCTCCTCTTGGCGGCCCTCGGCCTCGCCGGGGTCGCGCCGGCCGCGGCCGCCTCCTGGATCCCCGCACCCGGGCTGCGCTTCGACATCCAGTTCACGAATCCCTTCGACCTCGCCCGCCCGGTCGACCTCCTCGAGCTCGACCTGTTCGACACGACCGCCGAGACGGTCGCCGCCCTGCGCGCCCGCGGCGTGCGCACCGCTTGCTACGTCAACGCCGGGGCCTTCGAGGATTGGCGGCCGGATGCCGCCGCCTTCCCGCCGATCGTGCTCGGCAAGGCCTATGCGGGCTGGCCCGGCGAGCGCTGGCTCGACATCCGCCGCATCGACCTTCTGGCGCCGATCCTCGAGGCGCGGCTCGACCTCTGCCGCGCCAAAGGCTTCGACACCGTCGAGGCGGACAACGTGAACGGCTTCGAGAACGACACGGGCTTCCCGCTCGACCGCGACGACCAGCTCGCCTTCGACCGCTGGCTCGCCGCCGCCGCGCATGCCCGCGGCCTGTCGATCGGACTCAAGAACACGGGGCTTCTGGCGACAGAGCTCGTCGATCGTTTCGACTGGGCGCTCGTCGAATCCTGCTATCGCTACAACGAGTGTCAGCTCTTCCAGCCCTTCCGCCGGGCCGGCAAGGCGGTGTTCGTGATCGAGTACACCCAGAACCGGCGCCAGCAGAGCCGATACTGCGCCCTCGCGCGCAACGACGGCTACGGCCTGATCTTCAAGCGCCGCAAGCTCGACGGCTGGCTCGCCCGCTGCCCCTGAGGCGCGAGCGCCGCGCCCCGCCTCGACGGCGGAGCGGGCGGGGTCTATCAGCCCCGCCGAGAGTAGGCCGCGCCGGAGGCGCCATGACCACGCGACCGAGCTGGGTCGACGACCCGCATCCCAGCATCGACGATCAACGGCTCGGTACCCGCCGGCTCCGGCGCGGCCTCGCCCTCTTGGGCCGGCTGTTGCCGGGCGAGCGGCTGCGCACCGTCCTCTGGCGCGGCCTCGTCGCGAAGCCGCGCAAGCTCCTGCGGCGGGCGGCCACGGGCTTCTACCGCATCGACCACGTCTACGAGGTGCTCGAGGAATTCGCGAGCGAGGTCGAGGGGCCGCTCTCCGTCCTCGAGTTCGGCACCGCCCAGGGCTATGCCACCGCCAAGCTCCTCTATGCGATTCGCCACCTCGGCCTCGAGGACAGGGTCCGGTACCACGGCTTCGACAGCTTCGAGGGCCTGCCCGCTGCGGTCGATCCCGAGGACCGAGGTTTCCGTGGCAACGACTGGATCGAGGGCTCCTATCGTGCGAGCCTCGCCCGGATCGAGGCCTACTGCGCGGCCAAGGGCTACCGCAACGCCCGCTTCCATCCGGGTTATTTCGAAGCAACGCTCGGCCGCGAGCTGCTCGCCGAGCTGCGCACGACGCCACCCTGCCTCGTCTGGCTCGACTGCGACCTCTACAGCTCGACCCGGACCGTGCTCGAGCGGCTGGCCGACGTCCTGCCGACGGGCTGCGTCCTCTATTTCGACGACATCGACTTCAACTACGGATCGCGCTTCACGGGTCAGGCGCGGCTGATCCACGAGATCAATCACGAGGGCCTGTTGGGCTCCGACACCGAGCTCGTCCTCGACCGCGAGCTCTCCTGGGACAGCGGCCGCATCTACCGTTTCGTGCGGGTCGGCGAGCGCGCGATCGCCTATCGCCCGCGTTTCACCCGCACCGTCCCGGCCGAAGCCCGCCCGATCGGCGACGGCTCGCCCTTCCCCTGAGCCGGCCGCCCCGCATCGAACGGCTCACGGCACGCCGGACCCCTCCCAGCATCGAGCCGTCGTCGCCGTGCCGCCGGCGACCATCCCTCAGCGAGCATCCCCGCACGTCGTCCTCTGAGCAGGATCATCGACCCGTTACTGTGACGATGGTCGATGGCTTCCCCCAGCGGGGGTGGGCGCACCCTGTCCGACGCCTGTGCGATCCGCACCCTCGTCCCCGCCGGCGATCCCGATGGGCTCCGGATCGTCGGCATGAGCTTCTGGACGGGCCGATGTCTCCATTTTCGGCGGGAGCGTCTGCCGCGCGTAGCCGACCGGGTCGAGCTCCGGAACCCCGGCGTCTATCTCCTGACGGGGCCGGAGGAAACCGAGAACGGCTTGCCGCGGCTCCGTGTCGGCGAGAGCGAGTGCGTCGGCGAGAGCCTGCGGACGCACGACTCGCGGAAGGAGTTCCCGGACCGCGCCATCCTCTTCGTGTCCGACGGCGACGTGCTGGACGGCGGCATCCGGCGCTGGCTGGAGCACGCGATCGTCGCGCGGGCGCGGGCTCAGCGGCGTTACGAGCTCCTGAACGCCACGGAGCCTCAGGCACCGGCCCTCTCGGAGGTCGACAAGGCCGACGCCAAGGCCTTCCTCACGCGCATCTCCCAGATCCTACCGCTGCTCGGCGGGCACGCCCTGGAGGAAGTGCGGGCCGTACGCCCCCGGGCCCCGACGGCCCCGCGAGACGAGGACCTCGTCCTGGTGGTTCCGGCGCAGGCGGAGGGCTTCGAGAGGGTCTTCCTCGGCGAGCAATCTTGGTACGCCGTCCGGATCGCCCCGGCCAGGCCGGGCCTCGTGCGCTGGGTGGCGGCGTATCGGACGGCCCCGGTCTCGGCGATCACCCACCTCGCTCCCGTCCGCGAGATCGTCCCCTACGGCGACAGCGGCGAGTACGAGCTCGTCTTCCGCGAGCCCGCCCGCGAGCTGGACCGGCCGATTCCGCTGGGCGCCACCCCGGCGGCGGCCATGCAGGGTCCTCGCTACACCACGCTCGGCCGGCTCGAAACAGCAGGCAGCGTCGGGGACCTCGCACCCCCGGGCGAGAGCCGACCCAAAGGGCCTGCGGACTGTCGCGGGTCGGATCGAGGCGGCCCGAGAGACGCGCGTCGAGCCGGCCCAGCGGCGCCGCGAGCGTCGCCGACCCGACACCGCCGAACACGAGCCGAGAGCCGACGGCGGCCTGGTGCGGCCGGCATCGGGCCGCCTGTGCCTCGGACCTCGTCCGGCTCACCCCGGATCGCCGGCATCGAGGGCCGAATCGCCGCGTCCGGAAAGATGCGCGTCGAGCCGGCCGAGCAGCGCGGCGAGCAGCGCTCGGTCCTCCGGCCCGAGCACGGCCGTGAGCTCGGCCTCGAGAACACGGGCCAAGGGCACGATCTCTTCGAACACCCGACGACCCGAAGGGGTGAGCTCGAGCAGGGCCGAGCGCCGATCCTCGGGGTGCGGGCGGCGCAGCACGAGCGCCTTCGCCTCGAGCGCCGCCACCGCCCGGCTCACCTTCACCTTGTCCATCGCCGTCCGCTCGACGATCGCCGCCGCCGCGAGCGGCCCGCCCGTGCCGAGCACCGCCATCACCCGCCATTCGGGGATGGTGAGGCCGAACCGCTCGGCGTAGGCGCGCGCGAAGGCCCGACTGATCCGGTTGGCGGTCACCGACAGCCGGTAGGGCAGGAACGAATCGAGTCGGAAGGGCCCGGCCGTGGGTGCAGCCTCCGCGAGGGCCGACTCGACGGTTGACTTTGGTTTCATACGAAACAATATCCCGCAGCGAAAGCGGGCAGGCAAGCCCTGCTGCGAGGGGAGCACCGCCCATGAAGCACTATATCCGCTTCCCGCGCCTCGAGGGGCGCGCTAGCCGCCAGGCCCACGCCGACCTGCCGGAGGGCACGTTCGAGCGGGAGCTCGGCAAGGAGGGCTTCTTCGGCCCGGCCACCCAGATGTACCACCGCCACCCGCCCACGGGGTGGGAGAGCTGGGAGGGGCCGCTGCGGCCGCGCGCCTTCGACCTCAACGCTATCCGGGGCCCGCACCCCTCGCCCTTCGACGCCCCCGACGTGCTCTTCAACGCCCATGTCCGCCTGCGTTTCTGGCGTGCCCCCGAGCGGATGGACCATCTCGCCCGCAACGCCGACGGCGACGAGCTGATCTTCGTCCACGAGGGCCGCGGCCATCTCTTCTGCGACTACGGCCATCTCGAGATTCGCACCGGCGACTATGTCGTGCTGCCGCGCAGCACGATGTGGCGGCTCGAGACCGTCGAGCCCACGACCTGCCTCCTGATCGAGGCCACGGGCTCGACCTACATGCTGCCCGAGAAGGGAATCCTCGGCCATCACGCGATCTTCGACCCGGCGGTGCTCGACACGCCCCGGATCGACGAGGCGTTCGAGGCGCAGCAGACGGAGGAACGCACCCGCGTCGTCGTCAAGCGCAACAACACGCTCTCGGTGTGCACCTACCCCTTCAACCCGCTCGATGCGGTCGGCTGGCACGGCGATCTCGCCCCGGTCCGGCTCAACGTGAAGGACATTCGCCCGCTCGCGAGCCACCGCTACCACCTGCCGCCCTCGGCGCACACGACATGGGTGGCCAACCGTTTCGTGATCTGCACCTTCACCCCACGCCCCTTCGAGACCGATCCGGGTGCGCTCAAGGTGCCGTTCTTCCACAACAACGACGATTACGACGAGGTCCTGTTCTACCACGCCGGCGACTTCTTCTCGCGCGACAACATCAAGGCCGGAATGATGACCTTCCATCCCTGCGGCTTCACCCACGGACCTCACCCCAAGGCCCTCGAGCGCGCCTTCGTCCAACCCAAGCCCGCGACCGACGAATACGCGGTCATGCTCGACACCCGCGACGCCCTGCAGGTGGGTGCCGCCGCCTCGGCGGTCGAGTGGCAGGACTATGCCGACAGCTGGAAGGTGAAGCGGCCGGCGCCGCAGAAGCTCGCGGCCGAGTGAGCGGCCGTGCGCTTCGCGAGCCTCCGGGAAGGTGGCCGCGACGGGCGGCTCTGCCTCGTCTCGGCCGATCTCGGGCGGGCGGTCAGGGCCCGCGCCGCCTCGACCCTCCAACAGGCCCTCGACCACTGGGACGAAGTGGCACCGCTCCTGCGCGAGGAGGCGCGGGCTCTCGAGGCGGGCCGGGCCGCGGGGACGTTCGCCTTCGATCCGCGGGCCTGCGCCTCGCCCTTGCCGCGGGCCTATCAGTGGGCGGACGGCTCGGCCTACCTCAACCATGTCGAGCTCGTCCGCCGCGCCCGCGGCGCCGAGATGCCGCCCTCCTTCCTGACCGACCCGCTCCTGTACCAGGGCGGCTCGGACGGCTTTCTCGGCCCCTGCGATCCCATCCCGCTGATCGACGAGAGCTTCGGCCTCGACTTCGAGGCCGAGGTGGCGGTCGTCACCGACGACGTGCCGATGGCGGCCACGGTCGAGGAGGCGGCCGCCGCGATCCGTCTCGTCATGCTCGTCAACGACGTCTCCTTGCGCAACCTGATCCCGGCCGAGCTCGCCAAGGGTTTCGGCTTCTTCCAGTCGAAGCCCGCCTCGGCCTTCTCCCCGGTGGCCGTCACCCCCGACGCGCTCGGGCCGCTCTGGGACGGCGCCCGCCTGCACGGCGCTCTCGAATGTACCCTCGACGGTCGGCCGTTCGGCCGGCCCGACGCCGGCCGCGACATGCAGTTCTCCTTCCCCGAGCTGATCGCGCACGCCGCCCGCACCCGCTCGCTCGCCGCCGGCACGATCCTGGGCTCGGGCACGGTCTCCAACCGTCAGGGAGGTCTCTTCGGGTCGAGCATCGAGAACGGCGGGGTGGGGTACGCCTGCATCGCCGAGCTGCGCATGTACGAGACGATCGAGACGGGTGCGCCAAAGACGCCGTTCATGCGCGCGGGCTCGACCATTCGCATCGAGATGCGCGACGGCGAGGGCCGCTCCATCTTCGGCGCGATCGAGCAGCGCGTCGTCCCCTTCCGACGGAGCCGGGCATGAGCAAGGCCTTCGCGAGCACCGCCGATCTCGCCGACAAACGGGTGAGCTTCGAAGAGATCGGGCCCGGCCTCTACGCCTACACGGCCGAGGGCGATCCGAACTCGGGCGTGATCGTCGGCGACGATTCGGTGATGGTCGTGGACGCCCAGGCGACCCCGGCCATGGCCGAGGCGGTGATCGCCCGGATCCGCGCCGTCACCGACAAGCCGATCCGCTGGCTCGTCCTCTCCCACTACCACGCGGTACGTGTTCTCGGCGCCTCGGCCTACCGTGCCCCGCACCTCGTGGCCTCCGATGCGACCCGGGAGCTGATCGTCGAGCGCGGCCAGGAGGACATGGAGAGCGAAATCGGCCGCTTCCCGCGGCTCTTCCGTGGCAAGGAGACGATTCCGGGCCTCACCTGGCCGAACCTCACCTTCACCGGCTCGATGACCGTCCGGCTGGGCTCGCGCGAGGTCCGCATCCTCCATCTCGGCCGCGCCCATACCCGGGGCGATATCGTCGTCTGGCTGCCGAAGGAGCGGGTGTTGTTCGCGGGCGACATCGTCGAGTTCGGCGCCACGCCCTATTGCGGCGATGCTCATCTCGCCGACTGGCTGGGCACGCTCGGCCGGCTGCGCGCGCTCGAGCCCGAAGCACTCGTCCCCGGTCGCGGTCGAGCGGCCCGCACCTCCGCCGAGTGCCGGCTGGCGATCGAGAGCACCGAGGCGTTCGTGACGCGCCTCGTCTCGATCGTGGCCCCGCGGGCGCGGGCCGGCGCCCCCCTCAAGGAAGCCTATGCCGCGGCGATGTCGGCGATGCGCGCGGAGTTCGGCAGCTGGGCGATCTTCGACCATTGCATGCCCTTCGACGTCGCCCGGGCCTACGACGAGGCGCAGGGCATCGACCGGCCGCGGGTCTGGACGGCCGAGCGCGACCGAGCGCTCTGGCAGGCGCTCGAAGGCGAGGAGGTGGTGCCCATGCCGGGCGGCGGCGAGCGCTGAGCCGACCGGGCGGGAGATCGCGTCGTGACGAGCGGCCGCGTCAATCCGGTCTACCCCTTCCGCCGGCCCGCCGAGCTCGCGGCCGGCCGCGGCACCGCCCCGGTCGTGGTGGTGGGCGCCGGCGTCGTCGG
>DAIOUO010000069.1:0-12308 GCA_036759485.1 Geminicoccaceae bacterium
CCCACGGCCGCCGCCCGCACATCCCTACCCACATACCACGATGTCCAAAGGGCCTGTCGCGGAGACGAGCAACCCGCTCGGCGGGGCCGGCGGTCACCGCCGCGACGAGGGGGCATATAGCGACGGCTTCCGCCCCTTGCAAGCCCCTTCGCGTCGCTTCGCCGTCACCGGCCGCGCACCCGGCCGTCACGGACGGCCGGGCGGGCGGCCGGCGCGGCTCAGCCCGCCGCCGCTCCGGGCACCGTCTCGAAGACGAGGCCGACCGGCCCGGCGGTCACCCGCACCCGCTCGCCGTCCTTGATCCGCCCTTCGAGCAGCATGACCGCGAGCGGATCCTGCAGCTGGCGCTGGATCACCCGCTTCAGGGGCCGCGCCCCGTAGACCGGGTCGTAGCCGGCCTCGGCGAGCCAGCGCTCCGCCGCCTCGTCGAGCTCGAGCGCGATCCGTCGCGGCGCGAGCAGGCTGCGCAGACGCTCGAGCTGGATCCGCACGATCGCCTGCATCTGCGCCCGGCCGAGCCGGTTGAAGAGGATGATCTCGTCGAGCCGGTTCAGGAACTCCGGCCGAAAGGCCCGGCGGACCACCTCCATCACCGCCTCGCGCGCCGCCGAGGCCGGCACCCCCTCGGGCAGCGCCGCCAGATGTTCGGCCCCGAGGTTCGAGGTCAACACGATGATCGTGTTGCGGAAGTCGACCGTGCGGCCCTGCCCGTCGGTGAGCCGGCCCTCGTCGAGCACCTGCAGGAGCACGTTGAAGACGTCCGGGTGCGCCTTCTCGACCTCGTCGAACAGCACGACCTGGTAGGGCCGACGACGGACCGCCTCGGTGAGCGCACCGCCCTCCTCGTAGCCCACGTAACCCGGCGGCGCGCCGATCAGCCGAGCGACGCTGTGCTTCTCCATGTACTCCGACATGTCGATCCGCTGCATCGCCTGGTCGTCGTCGAACAGGAACCAGGCGAGCGCCTTGCACAGCTCCGTCTTGCCCACACCGGTGGGACCCAGGAACAGGAAGCTGCCGATCGGCCGGTTCGGATCCTGCAGGCCGGCGCGCGCCCGCCGCACCGCGTTGGCGACCGCCGCCACCGCCTCGTCCTGGCCGACCACCCGCGTCCGCAGCTTCTCCTCCATGTGGAGGAGCTTCTCGCGCTCGCCCTCGAGCATCTTGTCGACCGGGATTCCGGTCCAGCGCGAGACCACCTGGGCGATGTCCTCCTCGGTCACCGCCTCCTGCACGAGCCGCTGCCGGCCGCTCGCCTCGGCCTCGGCGAGCCGCTTCTCGAGGGCCGGGATCTCGGCATAGGCGAGCCGCCCGGCGCGCTCGAAATCGCCCCGCCTCTGGGCCTGGACGAGCTCGTGGCGCAGCCGCTCGAGCTCCTCCTTGAGCCTGGTCGCCGAGGCGAGCTGGCTCTTCTCGGCCTGCCAGCGCCGGGTGAGCTCGGCCGAGCGCTCCTCGAGCCCGGCCAGCTCCTTCTCGAGCTTGGCGAGCCGGTCCCTGGAGGCCGGGTCGGTCTCCTTGGCGAGCGCGGCCTTCTCGATCTTGAGCTGGACGATCCGCCGGTCGAGCTCGTCGAGCTCCTCGGGCTTGCTGTCGATCGCCATGCGCTTCCGGGCCGCCGCCTCGTCGACCAGGTCGATCGCCTTGTCCGGCAGGAAGCGGTCGGTGATGTAGCGGTGCGAGAGGGTGGCGGCCGCGACGATCGCCCCGTCCGTGATCCGCACGCCGTGGTGCAGCTCGTACTTCTCCTTGAGCCCGCGCAGGATCGAGACCGTGTCCTCGACCGTGGGCTCGCCCACGAAGACCGGCTGGAACCGGCGCGCGAGGGCCGCGTCCTTCTCGATGTGCTTCCTGTACTCGTCGAGCGTGGTGGCGCCGATGCAGTGCAGCTCGCCGCGAGCGAGCGCCGGCTTCAGCATGTTCGAGGCGTCCATCGCCCCCTCGGCCTTGCCGGCGCCCACGAGCGTGTGCAGCTCGTCGATGAAGAGCACGATCTCGCCTTCGGCGTGCTGCACCTCCTGCAACAGCGCCTTGAGCCGCTCCTCGAACTCGCCCCGATACTTGGCCCCGGCCACGAGCGCGCCGAGATCGAGCGCCAAGAGCCTCCGATCCTTGAGGGACTCCGGCACGTCGCCCGCGACGATCCGCTGCGCCAGCCCCTCGACGATCGCGGTCTTGCCGACACCCGGCTCGCCGATCAGCACGGGATTGTTCTTGGTCCGCCGCGAGAGCACCTGGATCACCCGGCGGATCTCGTCGTCGCGGCCGATCACCGGGTCGAGCTTGCCGGCCCGCGCCGCCTCGGTGAGGTCGCGGGTGTACTTCTTGAGGGCGTCGTAACCCTCCTCGGCCCCGGCGCTCTGCGCGGTCCGCCCCTTGCGCAGCGCCCGGATCGCCTTCTCGAGGGTCTGTGGGGTGATCCGCCCCGCCTCGAGCGCCTTCTTGGCCTCCGACGGCACGATCGCGAGCGCCTGCAGGAGCCGCTCGACGGTCACATAGGCGTCACCCGCCTGCTTGGCGGCACTCTGGGCGGCATCGAACACCCGGGCGAGCTCCGGGGTGAGCTGGAGCTGGCCGGCCCCGCTACCCTCGACCTTGGGCAGCTTCTTGAGGGCCGCCTCGACGCCGGCGCGCACCAGACGCGCATCGCCCCCGGCCGAGGCGATCAGGTTGGCGCAGAGACCCTCCTCGTCGTCGAGCAGGACCTTCAACAGATGCTCGGGCAGGAGGCGCTGATGCCCCTCGCGCAGCGCGAGACTCTGGGCGGACTGAACGAAACCCTTGGCGCGGTCGGTGTACTTGTCGAAATCCATGGTGTGTCCCTCGTGCGAGCAGACCTTCCGGTGCCGGACCCGAAGCGGCATCCGGCACCCGCGGGCAGGATGTGGGAGCGGGGGCCGGCCTTCGGAAGGGGGGCCGGCGCCACGTCGCGGCGCCCGCCTTCCGCCCCTCGCCGATTCCCGAACGAGCCGTACCAGGGGCGCTGGCGTCGGTTCGCGCGGACCCCCGCCCTGCACCGCTCGGACCTCGCGCTCGACCGCTCGGCCCCGAGGAGGGAGGGTGCCCGGATCGAAACCGACGCGGCGGTTCGGCGGGCGGCTCAGGCCCGTGCCGGAGCCGGGGCCCGGCGCGGTCGGCGGGACGCGAGGGCCAGCGCCTGGCCCAGGATCCCCTTCGGCATGTAGACGATGAAGAGCACGAGGAGGAGGCCGTAGATCAGCCCGTCGAGGCTCGGGATCGTGTGCCCGATCGCCACTCGCAGGGCCTCGGTGAGCGCGAGCGTGAAGACCGCGCCGACCGTGGGCCCGAGCTGGACGAACATGCCGCCCGCGATCACCGCGAAGACGATCTGCAGCGAGATCGCGATCCCCGAGACGGTCTCGGGCGCCACGTAGAGCTGGTACTGGGCGTAGAGGACTCCGCCGACCGCGGTCAGCACCGCGCTCAGAAGGGTCACGGCGAGCTTGGCCCGGGTGACGTCGACGCCGATCGAGGCGGCCGCATCCTCGTCCTGGCCGGCCGCCTCGAGAGCGTAGCGCAGCATCGAGCGGTCGACCGCGCGCCAGACGAGCACGCCCGAGAGCCAGACGAGGAGGGCGATGTAGAGCCAGACCTCCTTGGCCGCGAACTGCAGGGCGGCGAGCGCCACCGGCCCCTCGGCGAGCGCCGTCTTGGGGGTGAGGCCCAAGGAGCCGCCCGTCAGATCGCGCAGCGCCACGATCACGAGCCGGACGATCTCGGTGGCGGCGAGGGTGACGAGCGCGAAATAGTGGCCCGTGATCCGGAAGCGGAAGCAGGGCCAGCCGATCAGGAGCGCGAACAGCGCGGCGGCGGCGAGGGCGATCGGCGCTCCGAGCCAGGGCGAGAGCCCGAGCTCGTTCCAGAGCAGCGTCACACCGTAGGCCCCGATCCCCATGAAGGCGCCGTGGCCCAGGCTCACGAGGCCGAAGCGGCCCATCACCGACCAGGCGGTGTAGACGAAGCCCCAGATCAGCATGAGGATCACGAGGTGGAGATGGTAGTCGCCGATCGGCGCCAGCGCCGGCAGGAGGCCGACGACGATGGCGATCAGGAGGGGGATCAGGAGGTCCAAGGGAGCTAGCGTCCGCTCGCGGCGAAGAGGCCCTGGGGCCTAACGAACATGACCGCCACGAAGAAGACGAAGGCCATGACGTAGCCCCACTCGATGTGGAAGAAGAAGCCACCCACCGAGATGAACTGGGCGAAGACGAAGGCGGCCAAGAACCCGCCCACGAGATTGCCGAGCCCGCCCATCACGCAGATCATGAAGGTGATCGGACCGAAGGAGAGGCCGATCGCCGGGTGCACGTCGTACTGCAGTACGAGCAGGCAGGCCCCGAGCCCGGCGAGCCCGCCGCCGATCGCCGAGGTCAACAGATAGAGCCGGCCCGGATCGGCGCCCATGAGCGGCATGATCTGGCGGTCCTGGGCGATCGCCCGGATCGCGGTGCCGAGGAAGGTCCGGCGCAGGAAGAGCCAGACCCCGAGCATGGCGAGAAGCGCCGTGGCGGCGGCCAGGATCCGCGACCAGGGCAGGAAGATCTCGCCCACCACGAGCGAGGGCAGCGACAGGCCGAGGTTCCGGAAATCGATCCCGAACGCCACGGTCGCGGCGGCCTGCAGGAAGAACAGCACCCCACCCGTCACCAGGAGCTGGTTGATCGGCTCGGAGGCGAGCACCGGCCGGATCACGAGCTGGTGGAGAAGGGCACCGAGCCCGGCCACGAGCAGGATCGCCGCCAGAAAGGCGAGGGCGAGCGGCACCCCGAAGACGGTGTAGAGGAAGTAGACCGTGTACATGCCGAGCATGACGAGCTCGGCATAGCAGATCCACACGACGTCGATGACGCCGAAGATCAGGTTGAGCCCGAGCGCCAGGAGCGCGAGCACGCCACCGAACAGGAGGCCGTTGAGGATCGCCTCGAGCAGGAAGACGTCGAAGACCGCCACGGCCCCGCCTCAGCCCTCGGCCTTGGGCAGCATGCGGCCGAGCGGCCGACCGCCGAAGACGTGGACATGGAGATGCGGCACCTCTTGATGCGCGTTGGCCCCGCAATTGGCGAGGAAGCGGTAGCCGTCGCCGTCGAGACCCAAGAGCGAGGCGGTCTTGCCCACCGCGCGGAAGAAGCCCGCGATCTCGGCATCGCTCGCCCGCGCACAGAAGTCGACCATCGACACGTAGGGCCCCTTGGGGATCACGAGCACGTGCACCGGGGCCTGCGGATGGATGTCGTGGAAGGCCAGGGCCCACTCGTCCTCGTAGACCTTGCGGGCCGGGATCTCGCCCCGGAGGATGCGGGCGAAGACGTTGTTCGGATCGTAGCTCGTCACCGGGCGCCTCCCTCGCGACGTCCGCGAGCAAGGCGGGCGCCCGGCCGCCTTGTCAAGCCCGAGGGCGGATGCCAGACAGGCTTCGGCCGGGCCCGCGGCGGCCCACCGCCGGTTCCGCCGGCCCGACCGATCCCGCTTCCCGGAGACGCCCCCGCTTCTCGGAGACACCGATGTCGCTCGCCGTCGCCGTGCAGATGGATCCGATCGAGACGATCAACATCGACACGGACACGACCTTCGCGCTCATGCTCGAGGCGCAGCGGCGCGGCCATCTGCTCTACCACTACCTGCCGCGCCGCCTCACCTGGCGGCAGGGGCGGGTGGTCGCCCGGGCGCAGCCCGTGCGCGTGCAGCGCGTGCCGGGCGCTCACGCGAGCCTGGGTGCGCCCGAGACCATCGACCTCGAGACCCTGGACGTGGTCCTGATGCGCCAGGACCCGCCCTTCAACCTCGCCTACATCTCGGCGACCCACCTGCTCGACCGCGTGCATCCGCGCACCCTCGTGGTCAACGACCCGCATTCGGTGCGCAACGCCCCCGAGAAGCTCTTCGTGACCCAGTTCCAGGAGCTGATGCCGCCCACCATCGTCACCTACGACATCGAGGAGATCCGTGCCTTCCGGCGCGAGCACGGCCACGTGATCGTCAAGCCGATCTACGGCAACGGCGGGGCGGGCGTGTTCCACATTCGCCCCGAGGACACCAACCTCAACAGCCTCGTCGAGCTGTTCCAGACCTTCCTCAACGAGCCTTTGATGGTACAGGCCTACATCCCGGCGGTACGGGAGGGCGACAAGCGCATCATCCTGATCGACGGCAAGGCCGCGGGCGCGGTCAACCGGGTCCCCGCACCCGACGAGACCCGGGCCAACCTGCACGTGGGCGGCCGCGCCGAGCGCACGACGCTCACCCGCCGCGATCACGAGATCTGCGAGATCATCGGCCCCACGCTCGAGGCGCGCGGGCTGCTGCTCGTCGGCATCGACGTGATCGGCGGCTATCTCACCGAGATCAACGTCACCTCGCCGACCGGCATCCAGGAGATCGACCGCTTCGAGGGCACCAACCTCGCGGCCCGGGTGTGGGACGCGATCGAAGCGCGGATCGTTCGCCGACCCGAGCACGCGCGGCCGACCTGAACGCCGCCCCGACGCGAACGGGCGGGACCGATCGGTCCCGCCCGCGCGCGGAAGCAGGAGAAACGGTTGCTCAGGCGGCCTTCAGAAGCACGCTCTCGAGACGGCGGCTCGCCTCGGCCTCGTCGATCTTCTCGATCGCCGCCACCTCGCGCGCGAGGCGCTCCAGAGCGGCACGGTACATCTGTCGCTCGCTGTAGGACTGCTCGGCGTCCTCCGCGCGGTGCAGCTCGCGCACCACCTCGGCGATCGCGACCGGGTCGCCGGAGTTGATCTTGGCCTCGTACTCCTGCGCCCGACGGCTCCACATGACGTTGCGGCGCGGCCGGGTGCGTACCTTGAGGGCGTCCATGGCCGATTGGATCTTCTCGCGGGAGGAGAGCTTGCGCATGCCGGATTTCTGCGCCTTGTCGACGGGCACGCGCAGGATGAGCCGCTCGTTCTCGAACGAGACGACGTACATCTCGAGTTCCATCCCGGCGATGACCTGCGTCTCGACGCCGGTAATTCGACCTACCCCGTGCGAGGGGTAGACGATGTAGTCACCGGCGGCGAAGGTCAGCTTCTTGGTGGCCATGAGGCATGTTCTCCCAGCATCGCTCCGCACCCCCGGGCAGTGGCCGGATCCGACGTCACGCTCCCCGTGGGCACGAGCGCGCGATCACCGCCCCTCGGGACGTTCCAGAGGGCCCCGTCCTCGGCATCCGACCGAGAGAAGGGATCGGCGATTCGCCATCCCGCTCAAAGACGTGTCGGATTTATCACAAAACGCGTGACATTTCCAGAGGGAGGGTGGCCGGCCGGCATCGGCGGCCGGCGACTCACCCCCCTTTGCCCGGCGCCTCGGAGAAGAACCGCTCGAACTTACCGGGCATCCCCTTGTACTGGTCGGCGTCGGGTGGCGGTTCGCGCTTTCTGGTTATGTTCGGCCAGATAGCGGAAAACTTTCTGTTGAGATCGAGCCACTTCTCCGCTTCGTCCTCGGTGTCCGGCAGGATCGCCTCGGCCGGGCACTCGGGTTCGCACACCCCGCAATCGATGCACTCGTCGGGGTTGATGACGAGCATGTTCTCGCCCTCGTAGAAGCAGTCCACGGGGCACACCTCGACGCAGTCCATGTACTTGCATCGGATGCACGCCTCGGTGACCACGTAGGTCATCGGCCACTCCACTCCACCACCCGCCGGCCCGACCGGCACCGCGGAACATAATGCCGCACCGGGGACCCGGCCAGGCCCTGCGACGCCACGGCCCGCCACCGCCCGCCGCGCCGCGATCCGCCGCGCTCAGCGGCGGGCGAACAGCTTCTCGATGTCGGCCCGCTTGAGCTCGATCCAGGTCGGCCGGCCGTGATTGCACTGGCCCGAGCCCGGCGTCCGCTCCATCTGTCGCAACAGCGCGTCCATCTCGGGAAGCGTGAGCCGGCGGCCCGCCCGCACGCTGCCGTGGCAGGCGATCGTGGCCGCGACCCGGCCGATCGCCGCCTCGAGCGTCCAGATCGAGCCGAGCTCGGCGAGCTCGCGGGCCAGCGCACGCACGAGCTCGGCCGTCGGCCGCTCGCCGAGCAGCGCCGGCACCTCGCGCACCAGCACCGCACCGGGCCCGAAGGGCTCGACCAGGAGCCCCAGGCGAACGAGCTCCGGCGCGCGCCCCAACAGCGCCTCCCGCTCGCCCGGGCCGAGCTCGACGACTTCGGGCATCATGAGCACCTGGCGGGCGACCCCGCCCGCCTCGAGCCCGGCCTTGAGCCGCTCGAGCACGATCCGCTCGTGCGCCGCGTGCTGGTCGACGATGACGAGCCCGTCTTTGGTCTGCGCCAGGATGTAGCTGTCGAGGAGCTGGGCCCGCGCGGCGCCGAGCGGATAGGCCTCGGCCACCGCGGGCTCCGCCTCGCCCACCGCCCCCGGCGGGGCGGCCGGAGGAAGGGGAACGAGCGGTGCCCGGAAGGCGGCGGCCGCCTCGGCGAGGCCGGGTGACGGCGACCGAACGGGCGCACGGCCGGCCGCCGCCGCTTCCCCCCGAAAGGCGCCCATGGCCGCGGTCGCGATCCGCCCGGCGGTCCGCTGCCCCTCTTCGGCGAGGCAGCGCCGCAGCGCCCCGATCCCGAGCCCGCGCACGGTCGCGGGCTCGGCGAAGCGGACCTCGGCCTTGGCCGGGTGCACGTTCACGTCGACCCGCTCGGGCGGCAGTTCGAGGAAGAGGGCAGCCACCGGATGGCGGCCCGCGGGCAAGAGATCGCCATAGGCCGCCTTGAGCGCCGCCCTGAGGAGCCGGTCCTGCACCGGCCGGCCGTTCACCACGAGATACTGGGCCGAAGCGTCGGCACGCGAGGCGGTCGGCAGGCCGATCAGACCCCGCAGCCGGATCCCCTCGCGCTCGGTCTCGAGCTCGACGAGATCGCCCGCGAGCTCGCGGCCCAGGATCGCGAGCGCCCGGGCGCGCTCGCAGGCCGCCCGATCGCCCGTCCCGGGCGCGAGGTCGAGGAGCCGCCGGCCCTCGGCATGGAGCGTGAAGCCGATCTCGGGGCGGGCCAGCGCCAGTCGTGCCACCGTCTCGAGCGCGGCCTGCAGCTCGGCTCGCTCGGAGCGCAGGAATTTGAGCCTGGCCGGGGTGCGGCGGAACAGGTCGCGGACCTCGACCCGGGTCCCGAAGGGCCCGGCCGCGGGGCGCGGCCCCTCGATCCGCTCGCCCTCGACCAGGATCGTGAAGGCACTCTCGGCACCGGCCGGCCGGCTCGTGATCGAAAGGCGCGCCACCGCGCCGATCGACGGCAGCGCCTCGCCGCGGAAGCCGAGGGTCGTGATCCGGACGAGCGCGTCGTCGGCGAGCTTGGAGGTGGCGTGCCGGCGGACCGCGAGCGGCAGCTCCTCGCCCGCGATGCCGCAGCCGTCGTCCTCGACCAGCACGAGGTCGCGGCCGCCGCCCGAAAGCGTCACGGCGATCCGCCGGGCACCCGCATCGAGCGCGTTCTCGACCAGTTCCTTGACCACCGAGGCCGGCCGCTCGACCACCTCGCCGGCGGCGATCCGGTTGACGACCTCCTCGGGCAGGAGGCGGATCGAGGCCAAGGCGGCGCTCAGCCCGGCAGGCCCTCGGGCCGGCCGGCCACGGTGACGAGCAGCTCGCCGGCGTAGAGCCGCCGGCAGACCCGCTCGAGATCCTCCCTCGTGACGGCCCGCACGAGGTCGTTGCGGCGCTCGAGATAGTCGCGGCCGAGCCCGTGCACCATCATGCCGAGCAGCATCCGGGCGAGCTGGTCGTTGGTCGCGAGACGGAGCGGGAAAGAACCCGTGAGATAGGTCTTGGCATCCGCGACCTCGCGCTCCTCGGGCGCCTGCCGCGCGAGCTTGGCGACCTCGGCGCGGACGAGCTCGATCGACTGCGCCACGCGCTCGTTGCTGGTCGCCACCCCGCCGAGCCAGAGCGGGCAGAGCGCCATGTCGGCGAGATAGGTGTAGACCGAGTAGGCGAGGCCGCGCTTCTCCCGCACCTCCTCCATGAGCCGCGAGGCGAAGCCGCCACCGCCCAACACGTAGTTGGCGATCGTCGCCGCGTGGTAGTCGGGATCGCTCGGCCGCACCCCGGGTCGGCCGAAGGTCACCACGCTCTGCGGGATCGGCATGGGCAGGACGAGCGTGTCGCCGAGGGCCGGCGTCACGGGTGCGACGGGCGGCCGGTTCGCCCGCACCGGCAAGCCGGCGAAGGTCCGATCGAGCAGGCCCGCGAGCTCCTCCGCACCGATGTCGCCCGCCACCCCGATCGCCAGATCCTCCCGCGCGAGCCGCTCGGCCACCACCGCCACGAGGTCCTCGCGTCGGATCCGGGCGATCGTCTCGGGCGTGCCGCGGATCGGCCGGCCGTAGCCGTGGCCGTCGAAGGCGCGGGCGTACCAGGCGCGGCCGGCGACATAGCCCGGATCGCTCTCCCGCCGCCGCAGATCGGCCAGCACCTGGCCGCGGATGCGCTCGATCGGCTCGGGGTCGAAGCGCGGCTCGGTCAGTGCCAGGCGCAGGAGCTCGAAGGCGTGCTCGCGGGTGGCGGTGAGCGTCTTGAGGCGAATCCGCAGCTCGTCGTGGTCGGCCTCGCAAGCGAGCTTGATGGCGTTGTCCTCGAGCTCGCGCTGGAAGGCCTGGCTGTCGTAAGCGCCCGCCCCCTCGTCGAGCAGCCCGGCGCACAGATGCGCGAGCCCGGCCTTGTCCGCCGGGTCGAAGACGGCACCCGCCCGAAAGCTCAGCTCGAGCGAGAGGAACGGGACCGACCGCTCGCTCGCGAGATAGGCGCGGATGCCGCCCGGGCTCACCACCTCCTCGACCCGCACGGCTGCGCTGCCCCGCTCAGCCATCGCCCGCGGCCTCCACCGGCAGGAGCCGCCCGGTCACCGAATGCGCGGGCACGAGCACCGCTCGCGCCGCCGCCTCGACCTCGGCTCGCTCGACCGCGGCGATCCGCTGCGGCCACTGTTCGACCGCGTCGAGATCGAGGCCGGTGCAGAGCGCCATGCCCAGGATGCGGGCCACCCCGCCCAGCGAATCGCGGGCGTAGATCGATTCGGCGATCATCCGCCGCTTGCAGCGCTCGAGCTCGTCCTCGCCCACACCGCCGTCGAGGAGCCGGGCGATCTCGGCGTCGAGCGCCGGCTCGAGCCGGTCGAGCGGTACCCCCGGCCGCGGGCTCGCATAGATCCGCGCGGCGGTCGGATCGAGGCTCCAGGGCTGGTAACCGGCGCCGGCCGCGGCGGCGAGGCCCTGCTCCACCACGAGCGAACGATAGAGCCGGCTCGTGGCTCCCTCGCCCAGGAGCTCGAAGAGCACCTCGAGGGCGGCCGCCTCGCGGTGCGCCTCGGGCCGTTGGTTGGGTGCGAGATAGGAGCGGACGAGGGAAGGTTGGCGGACCTTGGGGTCGACGAGCTCGATCCGACGGGCGGCGTATTGCGGCGGCTCCTGGACCCGCCTCCGCTCCGGCACCGGCCGCGCCGGCAGCCGGCCGTAGTGCCGCTCGGCGAGGGGGGCCAGCTCTTCCGCGTCGATGTCGCCGACCGCGATCAGGATCGCGTTGCTCGGCGAATACCAGCGCTCGTAGAAGGCCACCGCGTCCTCGCGGGTGTAGGCCGCGATCTCGTGCAGCCAACCGATGATCGGCAGCCGGTAGGGATGGTGCAGGAACTGCGCCGCCTGGATCGCTTCGGCCAAGAGCGCCTGCGGCTCGTTGTCGACCCGCTGCTTGCGCTCCTCGAGGATCACGTCGCGTTCGGGATAGACGTGCTCGTCCGAGAGATCGAGATCGGCCATCCGGTCCGCCTCCAGCCCCATCACGAGGTCGAGCCGGTCCTTGGCGATCATCTGGAAGTAGGCGGTGTAGTCGTATGAGGTGAAGGCGTTGTCGTTGCCGCCGTTGCGCGCCACGATCTTCGAGAACTCGCCCGGCGGCACGGTGCGCGTGCCCTTGAACATGAGATGTTCGAGGAAGTGTGGCAGGCCCGATTTCCCGGGCGGACTGTCGGCACAGCCGACCCGGTACCAGACATAATGCGCCACCACCGGCGCCCGCCGGTTGGTCACCACCACCACCCGCATGCCGTTGGCGAGCGTGAAGGTGGTGGGGTTGAACATCGCGGACGGCACCGCGCCCGTGATCGGGATCAGTCCGGCTTCGCTCATCCGCCCGTCTCCCGGGCTCATCCGCCCGTTTCCTGGGTCCGCCGCACCGTCTGCACCCGGCCCGATTCCTCGAGCCGGCGCGCCTCGGCGACCGGGTCGAGCGGCTCGCCGCGGGTCAGCTGACCCTGCGCCCGGCGCCGCTGCCAGTCGAGGATGAAGAGGAAGG
>DAIOUO010000070.1:0-12249 GCA_036759485.1 Geminicoccaceae bacterium
GCCCGAGTCGGCGGCGGTGGTGTGGTGAGCGGGGCACCGCCCGGGCGGAGCGCGCCGCCGCTCCTGATCGTGGTGGCCTGCGCACTCGTCGATCCCGACGGCCGCGTGCTCGTGCAGGAGCGGCCGGCGGGCCGCCCGCTCGCGGGGCTCTGGGAGTTCCCGGGCGGCAAGCTCAAGCCCGGCGAGGGGCTCGCCGCCTGCCTCGTGCGCGAGCTCGAGGAGGAGCTCGGCATCGGGGTCGAGCCCGCCTGCCTCGCACCCCTGACCTTCGCGAGCCACGTCTACGAGGCGTTCGAGCTCTTGATGCCGCTCTGGATCTGCCGCCGTTGGAAGGGCGAGCCCAGGGGCCTCGAGGGTCAAAGGTTGCGTTGGGTCCGCCCGCGGGCCCTGCGCGAGCTGCCCATGCCGGAGGCCGACCGGCCGCTGATCCCGTTCCTCGAGGAGCTCTTGGGACCCTGATCGCGAAGGGCCTCGACCTCTGGGCGCCCCGGGCTCGGGCGGGCCGCGGCCGCACCCCCGGCCGCGCCGGCTCGGCGCCCCGCTTCGGCGCGCTCCGAGTTGAGTGCGAGGAGCCGCGCCAGGACCTCCTCCTCGCCGAGATCGGCGGGCCAGCCATAGGCCGCGGCCACGGCCTCGTCGAGTGCGCGGTGCAGCTCCTGGAGCCAGTGCGGGCGCTGGTTGTAGAGGTTGGTGAGCGTCCGCTTCTTCAGCTCGCGCGCCGCCGCCTCGTCGACCGGCAGGAGGCGGTCGGGCCAGCCCGGGACGACCTCGGGCTCGCACCGGACCAGATCGGGCGGGTTCAACCAGGCCTCGCGCGTCTGGTGGAGCGCTCGGGCGGCGGCGGCGATCGCTTTCGCCCGCGGATCGTCCGCGAACTCGGAAGCGGGGCGGTTCGGGCCGAGGCCTTCGGGGAAGGGGAAGGTCTCGAAGGTGGTGGTCGGCGTGTAGCGCGGGTCGTTGCCGACGCCGAGCCACGTGCCCAATCGCAGCGACCAGAGCTCGTGGAAGCGGGAATGGAGGATGCCGAAGGTGGTGTCGTCGTCGCGGGCGATGACGATGAGCTGGTGATCCGGGCAGGTCGGCGGCGCGAGCCAGACGAACAGGCGATGCTTCGCTACCGTTGGGGTCGCCACGTAGCGCTCGAGGGGACGCAGTTTCTCCCACATTCCCGGGCGCGGCTCGACATGCCGCCACCAGAACGCGCGGTAATGCTCGCGATTGTTCGTCCGGCGCGCGTCGTACACGTGGGATCGAACGTGCGCGAACGGCCCTTCGTAGAGCGACGCCTCCTGCTCCGACAGCTCCCACCCGAAGTCGACGATCCACATGTCCCTCGGGCGCCGGGTGACGTCGAGCCCATTGACCCACGGGCGGAGCACGTCGCTGTTGGGCCGGCCATTGGGATTGAGCGGCTGGCGTAGCCATGCGCGCGCCAGTTCGCCGGAAACGTCGAAAGCGCCGCCTTTGGTGTCGCCCATGAAGGCGACGCCCATGTTCTCTCGCAGCCGCACCGCCTTGGTGAGATCCGCCGTGCCGGCCGAGAGATCGGTTCGAATCGTGGATACCGAGCGGCCGTCGAGCCGGCGCGTCTGCGCCACCGGGTCCTCGGGCCGGGCGAGGCAGAGGAGCGAGACGCGGACCGCCGCCCCTTCCTGGTACCAGGGCTCGTCCGACCAGGCCTCGAAGATCACCGCCTGTTCGGTGACACGGTCGAGCACCTTGCGGTTGGCGCCACCACGGATCGAGTTGGTGGCGACGAGCCCGACCCGCCGCGTGGGCCCGGCCGCGAGGGCCGCAGCGGCCTTGGCGATCCAATAGGAGACGAGATCGGCCTCGCGCGGCACGCGGCCGTCGTAGACCGCGAACAGGCGGTCGACCACCGCGTCGCCGAGGCCGTTGCGCAAGAGCTTGCCGCCCAAGAAGGGCGGGTTGCCGATGATCACGTCCGCTTCCGGCCACGCGGCCTCCTTGCCGTCCGGGTCCACGAGCGCGTCGCGGCACTCGATCGTTTCGAGCTTCTCGAGGATCGGCCGCCGCTCGACCCCGAGCCCGCGCCGCCGCAGCCACTGGATGTCGGCGATCCACACCGAGGCGCGGGCGAGCTCGCAGGCGTAGTCGTTGATCTCGATCCCGAGCATCTGGCGCGGGCTGACCTGGCTCGTGCGCAGCTCCTGCCCGAGCCCGAGCTCCTCGGCCTCGATCAAGGCCCGCCATTCGAGATCCTTGAGCGCCTGCAGGGCGAGGTTGAGGAAGTTGCCGGAGCCGCAGGCCGGGTCGAGCACGCGGAAGCGTCGGAGCCGCTCCAGATGCGCGTGGTAGAGCGCCCGAGCCTCGGCGCGCTTGGCCTCGGCGGTCTTGCCGCGCGAGCGCTCGGCGTCTGCGATCAGTGCCGCGATCCGCTCCTTGACGGCTCGCCATTCGGCGGCGAGCGGGCGGGTGATCACCGGTTCCACGATCAGGAGGATCTTGTCGCGGTCGGTGTAGAATTTGCCGAGCTGGCCGCGCTTGTCGGGGTCGAGGCCGCGCTCGAAGAGGGTGCCCATGATCGAGGGGTCGAGCTCGGCCCAGTCCCGCTTCGCGGCCTCCAAGAGCCGGCGCAGGAGCGGCTCGGAGAGCGGCAGGACGGAATCGTCGTCGAACAGGCCGCCGTCGAACCAGGGCACGACGAACGGGCCGAACACCTCGCTGCCGTCGCGCATCGCCCGAAAGAGCCCGGCGAGCAGCGGCTCGGCCCGTTCGGGACGTCGGACCGCGCTCTCGAGCGTGCGCGTCAAGAGCTTGTCCGGGAGAAGCCCGACCGCCTCCGCGAACATGGCGAAGACGAGGCGGATGACGAAGTGCGCCACCTTCTGCGGATCGTGGCCCTTGGCGCGCAGATCGCGGGCGATCTCGCCCACCTCGCGCGCCACCTCCTCGGTGACCTGTTGCCGCGTCCGGGCCGGCCGGAAGCTCTCCGGATCGGTGAAGAGGCGGCGCAAGACGTCGAGCACCGCCGGGTCGCGCAGCTCGTCGATCGCGAGGAGACGCCGTTCGGAGACGGCGTTGGTGAAACTCGTGACGATCAGCCAGCGCTCGAAGTCGCAGACCACGAGGAGAGGTGGGCTCTCGAGGGCGAGGGCGTATTGCTGGAGCTGGGCGAGGGCGGCCTCGAGGTTGGCGCCTTTGGACTTGTACTCGATCGCGAAATGGCCGCGCTTCCAGACGTCCGCCCAGCCGCGGCTACCCGCGGTTTTCCGCACCCCCTTCTCGAAGCAGTAGGTGGCCGGATCGTGCGGGGTCGGCTGGCCGAGCAGCTCACAGAGATCCCGGAAATGCTCCTGGTAGCCCTGGCGTTCGTGGCCCTGCCAGGCTTTCCACTTCGAGACGAATTGCTCGGGCGTCATGGCCCGCTTCTAGCGCCCGGCCGCCGGACGACAAGCCTGCGCTGCGGGCAGGGACCTCGAGCGGCGGCCGCGGTACGCGGCTTCAGCCGAGCCCGGGCCAGAACGAGCGGATCACGAGCAGCAGGATGCCGAAGCCGATCCCGCCCACCATCCATTTGAGGCTCGCGAGCTCGGCCTGGAGCACGGCGAGCTTGCCCTCGAGGGCGGGAACCTCCGGTCGATTTCCCCCTGCATCGCCGAGAAGCGGCGGTCCATCTCGGAGCGCAGGTCGGCGAAGCGGAGGTCGGTCTCCTTGCGCAGTTCGGCGAAGCGCCGGTCCATCTCGCTCCGCAGCTCGGCGATGTCCGCCTTGGTGGCGTTGCGGAGTTCGGCGATGTCGACCTCGGTCGCGAGGAGCGAGAGGTCGAGCTCCCGGCTCTCGCGCAGCACGTCCGTGATGGTCTCGACCCGACGCTCGCCGAGACCGGCCTCCTCGAGCCGCCGTGCGATCCGCAGGGTGTCGAGGCTCACGGCCATCGCAAGACCGACCGGTTGCGGCGGCAGGATCCGCCCGAACAGAAGATCGACCCGCCTCGGCTTCCCGTCAACGGAACCGCGTTTCCCCGTGCCGCAGCGGGCTCTCTTCGACCGCGGCAAGCCCGATGGCCCGGTCGGACGCCACCTGGCCCGGTCGGCTCGCCCGCCCGTGAAAGACCGTCGCGCAGTCGGCGTTCCGGGGCCGCGGCGGGTCCCCCCGGTCAGCCGACCCGCTCGCGGAAGGGGTCGGCCGGGTAGACGCCCAGGATCTCGACATTGTGCGAGAAGAAGCGCAGCTCCTCGAAGGCGTAGCGTACCCGGTCCTCTTCGGGATGGCCCATGATGTCGGCGTAGAACCGGGCCTGGGCGAAGGCCCCGTCGATGTAGGATTCGAGCTTCACCATGTTGACGCCGTTGGTGGCGAAGCCGCCGAGGGCCTTGTAGAGCGCGGCCGGCCGATTGCGCACCCGGAAGGTGAACGTCGTGATGACCGGTCCGTCGCGCAGCGAAGGCCAGCGCGGCTCGCGGGCGAGCACGAGGAAGCGGGTGGTGTTGTGCTCGGCGTCCTCGATGTCGGAAGCGAGCACGACGAGGCCGTAGATCTCGGCCGCCAGCCTCGAGGCGATCGCGGCGCGGCTCGGATCGCCGGCCGCCGCGACCTCGGCCGCGGCCCCGGCCGTATCCGCCACCACCTTGGCCTCGTAGCCGTGTCGTCGGAGGAACGCGCGACACTGGCCGATCGCGTGCACGTGGCTCTCGACGATCCGGATCGTCTCCAGGCTCGCGCCCGGAACGGCGAGGAGCTGATGGTTCACCCGCAGGAAATGCTCGCCCACGATGTGCAGCCCTCCCTGCGGCAGGAGATGGTGCACGTCGGCCACCCGGCCCGCGACGGAGTTGTCGACCGGGATCATGGCGAGCCGTGCCGCACCCTCGCGCACCGCCGCGAAGGCGTCCTCGAAGGAGTGGCAGGGCAGGGGCTCGAGCTCGGGATAATGCTGCCGGCAGGCCATGTGCGAGTAGGCGCCGGGTCGGCCCTGGAAGGCGATCCGGTACTCGGCCGGTGTGGTGCGGGCCGGGGCCGCGCCGTGATCGTCGAAACTCGTCAAGGGTTCCCTTCCTCTGCTCGGGCCGTCCGCCGCGCCGCCAGAACGGCGCGCGCCCGCTCGAGATCCTCGGGCGTGTCGACGCCGAAGGGGGCACCCGCGATCAGCTTGACGCCGATGCTCATGCCGGCTTCGAGCGCCCGGAGCTGCTCGAGCTTCTCGCGGAGCTCGAGCGGGCTCGCCGGCAGGGCACAGAACCGTTCGAGGGCGTCGCGACCGAAGGCGTAGATGCCGATATGGTGCCAGACCGGCCCCTCGCCCGTGGGCGCCGGTGCGCGGGTGAAGTAGAGCGCTCGGCCGAGGGTGGGATCCTCGCACAGGAAGCTCACGACGGCCTTCACGAAATTGGGCCGAGCGCGCTCCTCGGGGTCGGTGGTGGCGACCGCCAGCGTGCCGATGTCGACACCCAGCCGGTCCAGCGGCTCGACGACCCGGGCGAGATCGGCCGGATCGAGTGTCGGCAGATCGCCCTGCAGGTTGACGACCCGGCGGTAGCGCCGCTCGGGGTCGAGCCGGGCGAGTGCCCGCTGGATGCGGTCGGTGCCCGAGGGGACCTCGTCGGGCACGAGCACGGCCTCGCCGCCGGCCCGCTCGACCGCCTCGGCGATCGCGGGCTCGGCCGCCGCCACCACCACCCGGCCGAGGCCCGAGGCCAGCGCGACCCGCCAGACCCGCACGATCATGGGCTCGCCCTCGATGATCGCGAGCGGCTTGCCCGGCAGCCGGGTCGAGGCGAGCCGGGCCGGGATCAGGACGATGGTGCGCGACCCCGTGTCGCGGCTGGCAGGTGCGGGCGTCATCCCCCATACTCCGACCGCGCCGCCGATCGGGCGGCGCGCCGCGGTAGCCGTGCCCGGGCCGGCGCGGGCCGCGCAGACCTCCGGAGCAACGAGCGGGAACGGCGCGAGCTATGGCATCCTCCCTCGAAGGCAACAAGCTGGCCGCGGCGATCCTGACCGCCGGCATCATCGGCGTCGGCTCGGCGGTGCTCTCCGACCTGCTCTACCGGCCGCACGTGCCGAAGGAGCGGGCCTTTCCGGTCGTCGCCACGGGTGGCCCGGCACCGGCCGAGCAGAAGATCGCCCCCGCCCCCGCCGAGCCGATCGCCGTGCGGCTCGCCGCGGCCGATGTCGAGCGGGGCAAGGCGGCAGCCAAGAAATGTGCCTCCTGCCACACCTTCGAGAAGGGCGGCAAGAACGGCGTCGGCCCGAACCTCTGGGGTGTCGTGGCGGCCAAGAAGGGTCACGCCGAGGGTTTCGCCTATTCCCAGGCGCTGCTCGGCACGGGCGGCGAGTGGACCTACGAGGCGCTGGACGCCTTCCTCACCAACCCCAAGGCCTACGCGCCCGGCACCAAGATGAGCTTCGCCGGCATCGCGCGACCCGAGGAGCGGGCCGATCTGATCGCCTATCTGCGCACCCTGGCCGATCGGCCGGCGCCGCTGCCGGGCGGCTGAGCGCGTGGTGGACACCGTCCCGGCCGAGCTCGTCGCCTTCGCCCACCGGCTCGCGGATGCCGCGGGCGAGATCCAGCGACGCTGGTTCCGCAAGCCCGTCTCGGTCGACAGCAAGGCCGATTCGAGCCCGGTCACGATCGCCGACCGCGAGGCCGAGGCCGTCATGCGCGAGCTGATCGAGCGCCACCGGCCCGACCACGGCCTGCTCGGCGAGGAGCACGGGCGGGTCCGGCTCGAGGCCGAATGGGTCTGGGTGCTCGACCCGATCGACGGGACCAAATCCTTCGTCTGCGGCCGGCCGCTCTTCGCCACGCTGATCGGTCTCCTGCACCGGGGCCGGCCGGTTCTGGGCGTGATCGAGCAGGGCATCCTCGGGGAGCGCTGGATCGGCGCCCGCGGCCGGCCCACCCTCCTGAACGGCCGGCCTTGTCGCACCCGAGCCTGCCCGAGCCTCGAGGCGGCGATGCTCGGCTGCACCAGCCCGCAGATGTTCGGCGAGCCGGCCGAGCGGGCGGCCTTCGAGCGGGTGCTCGGCCGAGTCCGCCAGGCGATCTGGGGCGGCGACGCCTACGGCGCCGGCCTGGTCGCGCTCGGCGGCCTCGATCTCGTGATCGAGGCCGACCTCGAGCCCTACGACGTGCTGCCGCTCGTGGCGGTGGTCGAGGGCGCCGGTGGGATCGTCACCGACTGGGAGGGCCGTCCGCCCGGGCTCGGAAGCGAGCAGCGGATGGTGATCGCGGGCGATCGCCGGGTCCACGCCGCCGCCCTCGCCACGCTCGCCGCCGGCTGACCTTTCCCTACCCGGCCCGCGCCACTAGGTTGCGGGGCGCCACGGGTGAGAGCGGTGGAGGTGGGCGATGGGCGGGGCGAGACTGTGGCTCGGCCTCACGATCCTCCTGACGGCGTCGCTCGCCGGGACCGTCCGGGCCGAGGCGCCGCGGCCGGCGCACGGGATCGCCATGCACGGCGAGCCCGCCTTGCCGCCCGACTTCACCCATCTCCCTTACGCGAACCCGGATGCGCCCAAGGGCGGTAGGCTCACGCTCGCGGCGATCGGGACCTTCGACAATCTCCATCCCTACGTGCTCAAGGGCAACGACGCGGCGGGCTCCGGCCTCCCGTTCGAGAGCCTCACGATCCAGAACCTCGACGAGCCGTTCAGCGAGTACGGCCTGCTCGCCGAGACCATCGAGATGCCGGCCGATCGCTCCTGGGTGGCCTTCACGCTCAGGCCGCAGGCGCGTTGGCACGACGGCCGGCCGGTGACGGTCGACGACGTGATCTTCACCCTCGACGCCTTGAAGAGCAAGGGCGAGCCCTTCTACCGTGCCTATTACGCCAACGTCGTCGAGGCGGTGGCCGAGGGCGAGCGGCGGGTGCGCTTCGTCTTCGACGGCACGATCAACCGCGAGCTCCCGCTCATCGTCGGCCAGATGCCCGTCCTTCCCAAGCATTACTGGGAGGGCCGCGACTTCGAGAAGACGACGCTCGAGCCGCCGCTCGGGTCCGGCGCCTATCGCGTCAAGTCGGTCGATCCTGGCCGTTCGATCACCTACGAGCGGGTGAGGGACTATTGGGGCGAGAAGGTGCCGGTGCAGCGCGGTCGGCACAATTACGACGAGCTGCGCTACGTCTATTTCCGCGACCCGAACGTCGCCCTCGAGGCCTTGAAGGCCGGCGAGTTCGATCTGCGGATCGAGAACAGCTCGCGCTTCTGGGCCACCGGCTACACCGGCCCGGCGGTCGAGCACGGGCTCCTCAAGAAGGAGGTGATCCCTCGTGAGGGCGGCGGGGCCATGCAGGGCTTCGTCTTCAACCTCAGGCGCGAGATCTTCCGCAATCGCGGCCTGCGCGAGGCTCTCAATTACGCCTTCGACTTCGAGTGGACGCGGAAGAACCTCTTCTACGACAACTACACCCGCACCGAGAGCTACTTCCCGAACAGCCCGCTCGGTGCGCGCGCCCCGATCTCCGAGGCCGAGCGGGCACTCCTCGAGCCGTTCCGTGACCGGCTGCCGCGCGAGGTGTTCGAGAAAGTCTACGAGGCGCCGCGGACGGACGGGTCCGGCAACATCCGGGACAATCTCCGCAAGGCGGTGGAGATCCTCAAGGCCTCGGGCTACGAGGTCCGCGGCGGCCGGCTCGTCGAGCGGGCGAGCGGCCGGCCGGTCGCCTTCGAGATCCTGTTGGACCAGGGCGGTCTCTTCGAACGGATCGTCGGACCGTTCGTCAAGAACCTCGAGCGGCTCGGTGTGGAGGCAAGGGTGCGGGTGGTCGACGACGCCCAGTACGAGCGACGGCTCGAGACGTTCGACTTCGACATGGTGGTAGGGCTCTTCCCGCAGAGCCTCTCGCCCGGCAACGAGCAACGCGACTTCTGGGGTAGTGCCGCTGCCCGCACGAACGGCTCGCGCAACCTGATCGGGCTCGAGGACCCGGTCGTCGACCATCTGATCGAGCGGATCGTCCAGGCTCCCGACCGGGCGGCCCTCGAGGCCGCCTGCCGGGCGCTCGACCGGGTGCTGATCTGGGGCCACTACGTGATCCCGCACTGGCACAATCGCGAGACCTGGATCGCCCTCTGGGACAAGTTCGCCCGGCCGAAGCCCGACCCGCGCTACGGGATCGACATCTTCGCCTGGTGGATCGATCCCGCGAAGGAGCGGGCCCTCGACGAGCGGCGCCGGGCGCTCGGCCTCGCCGTGCGCTGATCCGACCCCGTGCTCGCCTACATCCTTCGCCGCCTGCTCCTGGTGATCCCGACGCTTCTCGGCATCCTGCTCGTCAACTTCGTCGTGATCCAGGCGGCACCGGGCGGGCCCGTGCAGAAGATCATCTCGGAGCTGAGCGGTCGCGGTGCCGGCGCCACCGCCCGGCTCACGGGCGGCGGGGGAGCGGGGGAGACAGGGCCCGCCTTCGAGGCACGCCAGCAACAACAGGGCGGGCCGCAGGGCGCCTATCGCGGCGCCCAGGGTCTGCCGCCCGAGCTGATCGCCCAGCTCGAGCGCCAGTTCGGCTTCGACCGCCCGGCGCACGAGCGCTTCTTCAAGATGCTCTACGATTATCTGCGCTTCGACTTCGGTACGAGCTATTTCCGCGATCGCACCGTGATCGAGCTCGTGCTCGAGAAGATGCCGGTCTCGATCTCGCTCGGGGTCTGGACGACGCTCTTGACCTATCTCGTGGCGATCCCGCTCGGGATCGCCAAGGCGGTGCGCGACGGCTCGCGCTTCGATGTCTGGACGAGCGGGGCGATCGTGGTGGGCTACGCCGTCCCCTCCTTCCTCTTCGCGCTTCTCCTGATCGTGCTCTTCGCGGGCGGTAGCTACTGGCAGATCTTCCCGCTCCGCGGGCTCGTCTCCGAGGGCTGGGCCGAACTGCCCTGGCCCGAGCGAATCCTCGACTATCTCTGGCATCTCGTGTTGCCGATCGGGGCCATGCTCGTGGGCTCCTTCGCCACGCTCACCATGCTCACCAAGAACAGCTTCCTCGAGGAGATCAACAAACAGTACGTCATCACTGCCCGCGCCAAGGGTCTCACCCCACGCCGCGTGCTCTATGGCCACGTGTTCCGCAACGCCATGCTGATCGTGATCGCCGGTTTCCCGGGCGCCTTCGTCGGTATGCTGTTCACCGGTGCCCTGTTGATCGAGATCATCTTCTCGCTCGATGGCCTCGGTCTGCTCGGCTACGAGGCAGCTCTCAATCGCGACTATCCCTTGATGTTCGGGACGCTCTACATTTTCACGCTCTTGGGCCTCGTCATGAAGATCGTCTCCGACCTCACCTACGTGCTCGTCGATCCGCGGATCGACTTCGAGGCGCGGGCCGCCTGAGGCATGGGAGGCGCCGTCGTCCGCCGCGAGCGGGTCCGCTTCCTCGGGATACCCCTGAGGCTCACTCCGATCGGTGCCCGCCGGCTCGCCAATTTCGAGCGCAACCGGCGCGGGGCGGTGAGCCTCAGGATCTTCCTCCTGCTGTTCGTGGCGAGCCTGTTCGCCGAACTGATCGCCAACGACCGGCCGCTGCTGGTCCGCTACGACGGCGCCTTCTACGCGCCCTTCCTCGTCGCCTATCCCGAGACCGCCTTCGGCGGCTTCTTCGACACCGAGGCCGACTACCACGATCCGGAGGTGAGAGCGCTGATCGAGGAGAAGGGCTGGATCCTCTGGCCGCCCGTGCCCTATCGCTGGGACACGGTCGCCAAGGATCTTCGCGGCCCCGCGCCTTCGCCGCCCGACGCCCGCCACTGGCTCGGCACCGACGACCAGGCGCGCGACGTGCTCGCGCGCGTGATCTACGGCTTCCGCATCTCGGTGCTGTTCGGCCTCGCGCTCACCCTCGCGAGCTCGCTGATCGGCGTCGTCATGGGCGCGGTCCAGGGCTGGTTCGGCGGCTGGGTCGATCTCGGCCTGCAGCGCTTCCTCGAGATCTGGGGTGGGCTTCCCGTCCTCTACCTCCTGATCATCATCGCCTCCTTCCTGACACCGGGCTTCTGGACGCTCCTCGGGGTCATGCTGCTCTTCTCCTGGATGAGCCTCGTCGACGTGGTGCGGGCCGAGTTCCTGCGCGCTCGCAATTTCGACTTCGTCCGCGCCGCCCGGGCGCTCGGCGCCTCGAACGCGGTCCTGATGTTCCGCCACGTCTTGCCGAACGCCATGGTCTCGGCCTTGACCTTCCTGCCTTTCGTCCTCAACGGCTCGATCACGACCCTGACCTCGCTCGATTTCCTGGGCTTCGGCCTGCCGCCCGGCTCGCCTTCGCTGGGCGAGCTCCTCTCCCAGGGCAAGAACAATCTCCAGGCTCCTTGGCTCGGCCTCACGGGCTTCGTCGTGGTCGCCACGATGCTCTCGCTCTTGGTCTTCGTGGGCGAGGCGGTGCGCGACGCCTTCGATCCGAGGAAAACCTTTCGGTGAACCCCGAACCGCGAGCGCCCGCCCCGCCGCTCCTCGAGGTCCGCGACCTCGCGGTGCGCTTCCACCTCGAGGGGCGGGCGGTGGATGCGGTCGCCGGCGTCTCCTTCACCATCGAGCGCGGCGAGACGGTGGCACTCGTCGGCGAATCGGGCTCCGGCAAGTCGGTGACCGGCCTCTCGATCCTGCAGCTCCTGCCCTATCCGCGGGCCGAACACCCGAAGGGTTCGATCCGCTTCAGGGGCGAGGAGCTCGTGGGCCGGCCGGAGGCCTTCATGCGGACGATCCGCGGCGATCGGATCGCCATGATCTTCCAGGAGCCGATGACCTCGCTCAACCCGCTGCACACGGTCGAGCGGCAGATCGGCGAGGCGCTCCTCCTGCATCGCCGGATGGGCCGGGCGGAGCTGCGCGCCCGGGTCCTCGAGCTCTTGCGCCTCGTGGGCATTCCCGAGCCGGAGCAGCGCCGGCTTTCCTACCCGCACCAGCTCTCCGGCGGCCAACGCCAGCGCGTCATGATCGCGATGGCGCTCGCCAACGAGCCGGACCTGTTGATCGCCGACGAGCCCACCACGGCGGTCGACGTCACGATCCAGGCGCAGATCCTGCGGTTGTTGCAGGATCTCCAGCGGCGGATGGGGATGGCGATCCTGCTGATCACCCACGACCTCACGATCGTCCGCCACGTCGCCCATCGGGTGCTCGTCATGACCGGTGGCCGGCTGGTCGAGAGCGGGCCCACGGCGCGGGTCTTCGCCGAGCCGCGCCATCCCTACACGCGGCAGCTCCTCGCGGCGGAGCCGAAGGGGCGGCCGGCGCCGGTGGTCGCGGACGCGCCGGTCGTGGCCGAGCTGCGCGATCTCAAGGTCTATTTC
>DAIOUO010000071.1:0-12244 GCA_036759485.1 Geminicoccaceae bacterium
CCGGCCGGGGCCGGACCGCGGCCGCGCTCACAGCGCGAGCTTCCCGAAATGATGCTCGTAGGCCAGCCGCTGGTCGGCGGCGTTGAACAGCTCGTAGGCCACCACCCGCTTCACCCACGCTTTCTGGCTGTCGATGACCTTCTTGAAGAACGGGTCCTTGAGGAGGTCGGCGAGCACCTCGTCCCACGCCTTCATCTGGGCGTCGAGGATATCCTGGGCGGTCCGCCAGACCTTGACCTTGTGCTTCTCCTGCAGCTCGAAGAAGTCTTTCGAATACTGGTCGAGCGCAGTCGCCAGGTTGGACGTGCTCGCGGCCTCGGCGGCATATTCGAGGATCGCCCGGTGCTCGGCCGGCAAGCTGTCGAATTTCGTCTTGTTGAAGACGATCTCGAAATACTCGGTGGCCTGGTGGTAGCTACCCATCATGTAGTTCTTGGCCACGTCGTGCGCACCGAACCGCATGTCCGAGGTCGGATTGTTGAACTCGAACGCGTCGATCACGCCGCGCTCCATCGCCGGCAGGATCTCGCCACCGGGCAGCTGAGCGACCGACATCCCCATCTTCTGGAACAGATCGGCGGCGAGGCCGACCGTGCGGTATTTGAGCCCCTTGAGATCGTTCACGCTCTCCGGCTTCTTCTTGAACCAGCCGAGCGGCTGGGTGGGCATCGGCGTGCTGAAGAAGCCCACGACGTTCAGCTTAAGGACGTCGTGAACGAGCTCGTTGTAGAGTTCCTTGCCGCCACCCTTGTGGATCCAGGCGAGGCCCTGGGTGGCGTTCCAGCCCAGATAGGGACCCGTGCCGAACAGCGAGGCCGCCTTGTGCTTGCCGTACCAGTAGACCGTCACGTGATGGCCACCGTCGAGAACACCGTCGTGCACGGCGTCCATGATCGAGAACGGCTTCACCACCGCGCCGGCGATCAGGTATTCGATCTTCAGTCGATTGCCGGACATCTTGTTGACACGGTCGACGTACTCCATCGCCATGTCGTTGAAGATGTCCTTGGCGCCCCAGGCGCCCTGCATCTTGAGGACCGCGGTCTGCGCCCGGCTCACGTTCGGCATCGCGATCGTCGCCGCGGCACCCGCCGCGATCGCCGTCGTGCCCTTGAGGAACCGGCGCCGCGTCTTCGCCTGGTCGGCATCGCGCTCCTGTACGACGACCCGGGTCTCGCTCATCACCCACCTCCCCGTGTGGCGTTGGCGTTGACGCGGAGCTTGGTGGAGCCTACGCGAAAAGTCCACAGGTCCACGATGCGCCGGACGCGGCGCACGGGTTTGCGGAGCGCGGGTTCGACGTGCAGTTGACCGGCAGAACGGCGATCGTGACCGGCGCGGGTGCCGGGGTCGGGCGCGGCATCGCCAGGGCGCTCGTCGAGGCGGGAGCGGCCGTGCTCGTCACCGACATCGACCTCGAGGCGGCCGAGCGCGTGGCGGGCGAGCTCCGGGCGGCCGGTGGCCGGGCGCTGCCCTTCCGCCTCGACGTACGCGACCCGGCGGAGGCCGCTTCCGCCTGCGACGCCGCGGTCGATCGGCTGGGCGGGCTCGACATCCTGGTCAACAATGCCGGCTCGACCGCCCGCATGCCGTTCCTCGACATGCCGAAGTCGTTCTTCGAAGACCTCCTCGAGCTCAACCTCGTGGGTACGTTCGTCTGCGCCCAAGCCGCCGCGCGGGTCATGGTGGCGCGCGGCAAGGGCGGCCGGATCGTCAACATCAGTTCCAATTCCGGCCGTTTCGGTGGCCGCGGACGGGCGGCCTACAGCGCCTCGAAGGCGGGGATCATCGCGCTCACCCAGACCCTCGCGATCGAGCTCGCCGAGCACGGGATCCTCGTCAACTGCGTCGCCCCGGGGCCGATCCGTACCGAGCGGACCACGACCGAGCGGCCGAGCGAGGCCTTCACGTGCCGGATGGCGTTGCCGCGTTTCGGCGAGCCGATCGAGGTCGGTCGCGCCGTGGTCTGGCTCGCTTCGGATGCCTGCAGCTTCACCACCGGCCACACGATCGGGGTCGACGGCGGCCTCACCGCGACCGGCATCATGGAGGGTTGAGGCCGGTGGCCGAGCCGGCCCGCTTCGAGCATTTCCCGCACGGTGCCGATATCGGCGTGCGCGGGCTCGGCCCCACGCTCGAGGAGGCCTTCGCGCAGGCGGCCCGGGCGCTGACCGCGGTCATGGTCGACCCCGACGCGGTCCGACCCGTCGAGCCGGTGGCGATCGCTTGTGCCGCTCCCGATCGCGAGACCCTGCTGGTCGACTGGCTCAACGCCCTTCTCTTCGAGACCGCGACCCGCCACATGCTGTTCGGCCGTTTCGAGGTCCGCCTCGGTGACGGCCGGCTCGAGGCGACCGCCTGGGGCGAGCCGATCGATCCGGCCCGCCACCGGCCGGCGGTCGAGGTCAAGGGCGCCACCATGACCGCCCTCGAGGTCGCTCCGACCGCGGCGGGCGGCTGGCTGGCGCAATGCGTGGTCGACGTCTGAGCCCGCGTGGCGGGCCCCGACCGGGGGCATCGGCCGGCGCGGGGACGGGGAGCGAACGTGGACACCAGCCGACTCGTCCGGGTCGACGAGGCCACCTGGCGGCTCGAGCCCGAGGGCGCGATGCGGGTGCCGGCGATCCTCTACGGCAGCGAGGAGCTGGTCCGCGCGATGGACGAGAAGGTGCTCGAGCAGACCCGCAACGTCGCCTGTCTGCCCGGCATCGTGAAGGCGGCCTATGCCTTGCCCGACGCCCATTGGGGCTACGGCTTCCCGATCGGTGGGGTGGCGGCCTTCGACCCCGACGCCGGTGGCGTGGTCTCCGCCGGCGGCGTCGGTTTCGACATTTCCTGCGGGGTACGCACGATCACGACCGGGCTCGACCGCAGCGAGGTCGCGCCTCTGGCCGAGAAGCTCGCCGACGCGCTCTACGCAGCCGTGCCGGTGGGCCTCGGCCGCACCGGCCAGATCAAGCTCTCGGACAGCGAGCTCGACGCCATGCTCGAAGGCGGGGCGCGCTGGGCCGTCTCGATGGGCTTCGGCGATGCGGCCGATCTCGAGCGGATCGAGGAGAAAGGCCGGATGGAGGGCGCCGACCCGGCCGCCGTCTCGCGCAAGGCCAAGGAGCGGCAGCGGGCCGAGATGGGCACGCTCGGCTCCGGCAACCACTATCTCGAGATCCAGGAGGTGGCCGAGGTGCTCGACCCCGAAGCGGCCCGCACCTACGGCCTCGTGCGCGGTCAGGTCGTGATCACGATCCACTGCGGCTCGCGCGGCCTGGGCCACCAGATCGGCACCGAGTTCCTGCGCGAGATGGCGCTCGCCGCACCGGCACACGGCATCGAGCTGCCGGACCGCGAGCTCGCCTGCGCGCCGCTGCGCTCGGCGCTCGGCCAGCGCTATCTGGGCGCGATGCGGGCTGCGATCAATTGCGCGCTCGCCAACCGCGAGATCATCGATCATCTGGCGCGCGGCGTGCTCCGACGGATGTTCCCTCAGGCCAGGATGGCGCTCCTGTTCGACGTTTCGCACAACACCTGCAAGCTCGAGCGGCACCGGATCGACGGCGAGGAGAAGGCCGTCTTCGTCCACCGCAAGGGCGCCACCCGCGCCTTCGGCCCCGGCCACCCGGACCTGCCCGAGCCGCTCCGCGCGGTCGGCCAGCCGGTGCTGATCGGCGGCAGCATGGGCACCGGCTCCTGGGTCCTCGCGGGAGCCGCGACCAGCGAGGCGAAGAGCTTCGCCTCGGCGGTCCACGGCGCCGGCCGGGCGATGAGCCGGCACGAGGCGACCCGCCAGTATCGCGGCGACCAGATCGTGGCCGAGCTCCGGCGCCGCGGCGTCATCGTGCGCGCCCCCTCGATGCGCGGGGTCGCCGAGGAGGCGCCGGCCGCCTACAAGGACGTCGATGCCGTGGTCGTGGCCGCCGAGCGGGCCGGACTGGCGCGCCGGGTTGCGCATCTCGTCCCGATCGTGTGCATCAAGGGTTGACGATCGCCCACCCCGATCACCTTCACCCAGGTTTCAAGGGCCGGACATGCAGCAGGATCCCGAGATCACTTTCAAGGACGTCCCGCACTCGGACGCGGTCGAGGCGCGGGTGCGCGAGCTGATCGACGAGCTCGAGCGCTTCCACGACCGCATCACCGCCTGCCGCGTGGTGCTCGCCAAGACCACCCAGGGTCAGCACAAGGGCAACCTCTATCAATGCCGCATCGTGATCCTGGTCCCCGGCGGCGAAATCGCGGTCAACCGCGCCAACCCCAACAGCCACGCCCACGAGGACATCTACGTCGCCATCCGCGACGCCTTCGAGGCCGCGCGGCGCAAGTTGCAGGACCACGTCCGCAAGCAGCGCGGGGACGTCAAGGTCCACGAGCCGCCGCCGTTCGGCCGGGTCAAGAGCCTGTTCCCCGACCACGGCTTCGTCGTCATGCCCGACGGTCAGGAGATCTATTTCCACCGCAACGCGGTCGTGAACGGCGGCTTCGACCGGCTCGAGATCGGCGACGAGGTGCGCGTCGTGGTCGCCGAGGGCGAGAGCGCCGCGGGTCCCCAGGCGACCACGGTGACGCCGGTCGGCAAGCACCATCCGGTGGGGTGAACCCGCCGTCGGGTCGGCTGTCTAGCGCCGACGGGAGCTCTCGGCCGCCGGCCCGGGGCTCGTCGGGCTCGGCTGCACGAGCGCCACCGAGCCGTCCGAGGTGCAGTCCCGGCCCGCCCGTCGCGGGCCGGAGGGGTTCCGCGACCCGCCGGGCAGCCCGGAGCGCGGTGGCTCCTTCCCGGACCGGGCCGACTTCTTCCGGTGGCGGCTCGGCCGGCGCGATCCGCCGCCGGGCCCGCCGGCCGGCCGTGTCCGGCCGAAGCGCGGGATGCTGGCGGCTCTTGCCGGGACCCAGGGGGCGAACGGGCTCGCCCGGCTCGGTCACGCGAGCTTCCCGATCCGTCTCGCCGGGCGGACGGTGCTCGTGGACCCGTTCCTCGCCGAGCACGCCTCGCCCCTGTCGCCCTCGGGGCCGCGGCGCTTCGCGTCGACCGCGTTGTCGCCCTCGCGCCTGCCGACGGTGGATCTCGTCCTCCTCACCCACAACCACCACGACCATCTCGACCGGCCGACCCTCGAACCCGTCGCCGCGCGCCATCGGCCGCTGCTCGTCACCACGCTCGGCGTCTCCGCCTACCTCGCCGATCTGCCGTTCCGCGCCGTGCACGAGCTCGACTGGTACGATCGGATCGAGCTCCCGGGCCTCGAGGTCGCGGCCGTCCCGGCGATCCGTTTCTCCGAGCGCACGCTCCTCGATCGCAACCGCTCGCTCGGTCGCGGCTTCCGGATCACCGACGGGCGGTGTGTGCTGCGGACGCTCGGCGACACCGCCTCCGGGCCGGTCTTCGCGGAGCTCGCCCGCCGCTGGGCCCCGCCCGACCGGCTGCTCCTGGCGATCGGCGCCGACGAGCCCCGCGAGCTCACGAAGGCCGCCCATTGCACGCCCGAGGAGGCGGTGGCGATCGACCGGACCCTCGGCGCCCGCCGGCTCGTGGCGGTGCACCGGGGGACCATCGCCCGCGCCGACGAGCCGCCCCTCGAGCCACCGCTCCGGTTCCGCGAGGCTGCCGCCGAGGCCGGCTGCGCCCCCGACCGCGACGCCCTCGTGCCGGCGATCGGCGAGACCCTCCCGCTCGCCTGAGGCGCCGGTGTCGCCGATCGGGGCCGGGCCCCGGCACGCGGGGCGAGAGGACGATACCGGGACTGGCGAAGTCGCCTCCTACCCGGCAGCATCGCAGGCGCGAAACGACGCCCGAGCCGGACGGTGACCCGACAGCTTCTCCTCTTCCTGATCCTCGCCGCGGCCCTCGGGCTCTTCGTGTGGGGTCGCTGGCGGCACGACGTGGTGGCGTTCGCCGTTCTGCTCGCGGCCGTCCTGTCGGGCCTCGTGCCCGCCGGCGAGGCGTTCTCGGGCTTCGCCGATCCGGCGGTGATCACGGTCGCGGCCGTGCTCGTGCTCTCCCGGGCGATCCGCGATTCGGGCCTGCTCGACCGGCTGCTGGCACCCCTCGGCGGCCGGCTCGCCACCACCTCCCGGCAGGTCCTGGCCCTGGGCGGGCTGACCGGCTTCCTGTCCATGTTCATGAACAACGTGGGCGCGCTCGCCCTCGTCATGCCGGCGGCGATCCGGCTCGCCCGGCGGACCGGCACGTCGCCGGCGCAACTCTTGATGCCGCTCGCGGCCATGTCGCTCCTGGGCGGCCTGGTCACCCTGATCGGGACCCCGCCGAACCTCCTGATCTCCGCACTTCGGCGTCAGGAGGTGGGCGCCGACTACGCGATGTTCGACTTCGCGCCGCTCGGCCTGCCCCTGACGCTCGCCGGCCTCGCCTACCTCGTCCTCGCCTGGCGTCTCCTGCCCCGCCGGCGTGCCGCCGCGGACGAGGAGGAGCCACCCTTTCGAATCGAGGACTACATCGTCGAGGTCGTGGTCGACGAAGGTTCGCCCTTCCGCGGGCGCTCGATCGAGGAGCTCGAGGCCGCCCTCGAAGGACGGCTGCGCGTCCTGGCCCTGTTGCGCCAGGACCGGCCGCGCAACATCGCCTCTCGCTTCCGCCGCCTCTTCCCGGGCGACGTGTTGCAGGTCGAGGCCGAACCTGCGGGGCTTCGCGAGCTCTTGGCCAAGGCCGGGCTCGAGCTGGCCGGCCGGGCCGGCGGCGAGAGCGTCAAGGGCCTGGCCGTGGTCGAGGCGGTCGTCACCACGGGCTCGCCGCTGGTCGGGCGGACCGCCGCCGAGCTCGCGCTGCGCGAGCGCTACGCCTTGAACCTGCTCGCGATCCGCCGGGGCGGCGACCCGCCGCAGGCGCGCCTCGCGCTCGTCCCGATCCAGGCCGGCGACACCCTCATGCTCGAGGGGCCGCCCGAGCTCGCGGTCGAGGAGCTGGTCGAGCTCGGCTGCCTGCCGATCGTCGACCGCGGCGTCCGGCTCGAACGACCGGAGATCGCCTGGCGGCCGGCGCTCCTCATGCTCGCTGCCGTGGCACTCGTCGGGTTCGGGCTCCTGCCCGCGGCCATCGCCTTCACCCTCGCCGTGCTCGCCCTGCTCCTGTTCCGCGTGATGGAGCCGGATGCCGTCTATCGTGCCATCGACTGGTCGGTGATCGCGCTGTTGGGCGCCTTCATCCCGGTCGCCCACGCACTCGAGACCACCGGTGCCGCCGATCTCTTGGCCGGTCTGCTCGCGCGCGCCACCGCCGGGGCGGATCCCATCTGGGCGCTCGCCCTCGTGCTGTTCGCGACCATGGCGGTGACCCCGATCCTCAACAACGCCGCCACGGTCCTGCTCGTGGGGCCGATCGCGGTGGCCTATGCGAAGGGAGCGGGGCTCTCGGTCGACCCGTTCCTCATGGCGGTGGCGATCGGCGCGTCCTGCGACTTCCTCACGCCCATGGGCCACCAGTCGAACACACTGGTGCTCGGTCCCGGCGGCTACCGCTTCACCGATTACGCCCGGCTCGGCCTGCCGCTCTCGATCTTGACCTTCCTCCTGGCGCTCTGGCTGTTGCCGCTCGTCTGGCCCTTCGTGCCGGCCTGACACCGCCTCCGCACGGTTCCCGGCGCCGCCCGCGCGGCCTATATCCGAGCGGCACGGCGGGAGAGGAGCGAATGCGCTTCGGGTCGACGGGGTTGGAGCTGGCCGAGGGCGGCATCCTCGCCCATCGCCTCGTGGCCGGGGACCTCGTCCTCGCCAAGGGCGAGCGGCTCGACCGGTCGCGTATCGAGCAGCTGCGCGCGCGCGGCATCCATCGGGTGGTGGTGGCGATCCCCGAATCCGGCGACGTCGAAGAGAACGAGGCCGCGGCGCGCCTCGCGGCCTCCCTGATCGGGCCGGGGATCCGTGCCGAGCCGCCCTTCACGGGCCGCGTCAATCTGTTCGCGACCGAAGCCGGCGTGCTCGAGGTGGACGCACCCCGGGTCGACCGCCTGAACGCGATCGACGAGCGGATCACGCTCGCCACATTGCCCCGCTTCGCCGCGGTCCGGGCCGAGGAGATGGTGGCCACGGCCAAGATCATCCCCTTCGCCGTTCCGGAGGACGTGCTCGCGGCCGCGCTCGCGGTCGCCGCCGAGGCGCCTCTCCTCCGCCTCCGTCCCTACCGCGCCAAGGGAGTCCGGCTCGTCCAGACCACCCTTCCGGGCCTCGCAACCAAGGTCCTCGACAAGACGGTGCGGGTGACCGAGGCGCGGGTCCGGGCAGTGGGCGGCACACTCCTTTCCGAGAGCCGCTGTCCGCACGCGACCGAGGCGCTGGCGGCCGAGATCCGCCGCCTGGAGCGCGCCGGCTTCGACATTCTGCTGATCGCCGGGGCCTCGGCGATCACCGACCGGCGCGACGTCCTGCCGGCCGCGATCGAGGTCGCGGGAGGGCGGATCGAGCAGTTCGGGATGCCGGTCGATCCCGGCAATCTCCTTCTCCTGGCCGAGCTCGAGGGACGACCGGTCCTCGGCCTGCCGGGCTGTGCGCGCTCGCCCAAGCTCAACGGCTTCGACTGGGTCCTCGAGCGGCTCGCGGCCGATCTGCCGGTCCGCGCCGCCGACATCCGGGCCATGGGGGTGGGAGGGCTCTTGATGGAGATCCCGAGCCGGCCGCAGCCGCGGCTCGAACCGCCGCGCGCTTCCGGCCCACGGCATCTCGCCGCGATCGTGCTCGCGGCCGGCCGCTCGACCCGGATGGGCGGGCCCAACAAGCTGCTCGTCCCGATCGACGGCAGACCCATGGTCCGCCACGCGGTCGAGGCGGCGCTCGCCGCCGGGATCGGCGAGATCGTCGTCGTGACCGGCCACATGCGCGAGGAAGTCGAAGCCGCGCTCTCCGGTCTGCCGGTCCGCTTCGTCCACAATCCGCGCTTCGCCGAGGGGCTCTCGACCTCTCTCAAGGCCGGTGTGAAGGCGCTGTCCCGGGAAGTCGACGGCGCCTTCGTGCTGCTCGGCGACATGCCGCGGATCCGGCCCGAGCATCTGCGTGCGCTGGCTGCGGCCTTCGAGCCCGCGGCGGGGCGCGGCATCGTGGTGCCGGTCCGCGACGGGCAGCGCGGCAATCCGGTCCTCTGGGGGCGCGCCTTCTTCGCGACCTTCGAGGGTCTCGCGGGCGACACGGGGGCCCGCGGGCTGATCGACGGGTTTCCCGAAGCCGTCGCCGAGGTGCCGATGCCGGACGCCGCGAGCCTCGTCGACGTCGACACCCCCGAAGCGCTCGCCACGCTCGTGGGAGGACAGGGGTGAGCCCGACCGAGCTGCGCGCCGAATTCCCGATCTTCGCCGCCCGACCGCGACCCTTCCACTATCTCGACAGCGCCGCCACGGGCCAGATCTGCCGCGCCGCTGCGGAAGCCCTCCTGTGCTTCGAGACGACCGCGCGGGCCAACGTCAAGCGCGGGGTCTATCGCCTCGCCGACGAGGCGACCCAGGCCTTCGATCGAGCGCGTGCCGAGATCGCCGCCTATCTCGGGGTCCGCGACGCCCGCGAGGTGGTGCTGACCTCGGGCACGACCTTCGGGCTCAACCTCGTGGCACACGGCCTCGTCGCCCGCCTCGCACCCGGCGACGAGATCCTGCTTTCCACCCTCGAGCACCACAGCAACATCGTACCCTGGCAGCTCGCCGCCGGCCGGGTCGGCGCGGTGATCCGAGCGATCCCGATCACGGCCGAGGGCCGGCTCGACCTCGACCGGCTCGACCAGGTCCTGAGCCGCCGCACCCGGATCGTAGCGGTGACCCACGTCTCGAACGTGACGGGGGCGGTGAGCGACATCGGCCGGATCGTCGAGGCGGCCCGCGCGGTCGGCGCACGGGTCGTGGTCGACGGCGCCCAGCGCGTGCCGCACGGGCCGCTCGACCTCGAGGCCCTGGGCTGCGACGCCTACGCGCTCTCCGGTCACAAGTTGTTCGCCGCCACCGGCGCCGGCGCCCTCTGGATCCGTCGTGAACTGGCCGAGGCGCTGCCGCCCTTTTTGGGCGGGGGCGAGATGATCCGTCGGGTCAGCTTCGCGGGCACGAGCTTCGCGGCACCCCCGCATCGCTTCGAGGCCGGGACCCCGCCGATCGGCCCGGCGATCGCGCTCGGTGCCGCCGCCGCTTGGCTCGCCGGTCTCGACTGGCCGGCCCTGGCCGAGGCGGAGGCGGCGCTCACCGCCCGGCTGCTCGCGGGCCTCGCCGGGATCCGCGGCGTGCGGGTCGTCGGGCCGAGCGGTACCCGGGGCCGGCTCGGTGTCGTCTCCTTCGCGGTCGACGGCGTCCACCCGCACGATCTCTGCCAGCTCCTCGACAGCCGCGGCCTCTGCCTCCGCGGTGGCCATCACTGCGCCCAGCCGCTCCACGAGGCTCTCGGCCTCGAGGCCACGGCGCGTGCGAGCCTCGCTCTCTACAACGACACAGCGGACGTCGACGCCCTGCTCGAGGGTCTCGAATGGGCGATCCGGAGGCTCGCATGAGCGAGCGGATCTACGACGAGGCCATCCTCGCCGAAGCCAAGGCCCAGAGCGGCGCCGGCGCCCTCGAGCGCCCCGCCGTGCGGGTCGAAGCCGACAATCCGCTCTGCGGCGATCGGATCACGCTCGAGCTCGCGGGCTCGCCCTCGCGGATCGAGGCCCTCGCCCATCGCACCCGCGGTTGCCTCTTGACCCGGGCCGCCGCGTCGCTGATCGGCCGGCGCGCGCCGGGTGCCTCGACCGCCGATCTCAGGGCCGCGATCGCCGAGCTCGAGGCTCTGCTCGCCACCGGCACGCCGGCCGCGCGCTGGCCCGAGCTCGCCATGTTCACGCCGGTTCGGACCGTCCGTAGCCGACACGACTGCGTGCTCCTGCCGTTTCGGGCCCTGGCCGAGGCGCTCGACCGTCTCGAGGGGCGCTAGTCGCCGTGCGGTGGACCCGCGAGCGGCTCAAGGGGCTCGACCGGACGGATCCGCTCGCGCCCTTCCGCGACCGCTTCCTCCTGCCCGAGGGGATGATCTATCTCGACGGCAACTCCCTGGGTGCTCTGCCGCGAGCCACGCCCGAGGCGGTCGCCCGGGTGGTGGGCGAGGAGTGGGGCCGCGATCTGATCACGAGCTGGAACCGGCACGGTTGGATCGACCTGCCGGTCCGGGTGGCGGCCGCCATCGCCCGGATCGTCGGCGCCGAGCCGCACGAGATCGCCGTCGCCGATTCGACCTCGGTGAACCTCTTCAAGCTCCTGGCGGCGGCGGTCGATCGGAAGCCCGAGCGGCGGGTCCTCCTGAGCGAGGCCACGAATTTCCCGACCGACCTCTACGTCGCCCAGGGCCTGGTCGAGCTCGCCCGCGGCGACCTCGAGCTCGAAGTCGTGGGCGAGGACGAGCCGATCGAAGCGGCGCTCGACGAGGACCTCGCCGTTCTCTTCGTTTCCCATGTCGACTACCGCTCCGGCCGGGTCCACGACATCGCTCGGCTCGCCGCGCTGGCCCACGAGGTGGGGGCGCTCCTGCTCGTCGACCTCGCGCATTCCGCGGGCCTCCTGCCGGTCGAGCTGCGCGCCGCCAACGTCGATCTCGCGGTCGGCTGCGGCTACAAGTACCTCTGCGGAGGACCCGGAGCACCCTCCTTCCTGTTCGTTGCCGAGCGTCATCTCGAGGCGATCCGTACCCCTCTCGCCGGTTGGATGGGCCATGCCGATCCCTTCGCCTTCGAGCCGGGTTACCGGCCGGCACCGGGGATCGGCCGCTTCCTGGTCGGTACGCCTCCGATCCTCGCGCTCGAGGCCTTGCGAGTCGGTGCCGAGCTCGTGGCCGAGGCCGATCCGCGGCTCCTGTGGGCCAAGGCCGCGACGCTCGGCGAGGCCTTCGTGGCGCTGGTCGAGGAGCGCCTCGCCGGCCACGGGCTCGAACTCGTCTCGCCGCGCGATCCGGCGGAGCGTGGCGGGCACGTGTCCTTCCGCCATCCGATGGCCTGGTCGCTCATGCAGGCCCTGATCGCGCGCGGCGTGGTCGGGGACGTCCGCCGGCCAGACCTCCTGCGCTTCGGTTTCGCCCCTCTCTACGTCCGCCATCTCGACGTCCTCGAGGCGGTCGAGCGGATGGCGGCGGTGCTGCACGAGCGTGCGCATCTCGACCCGCGCTACGCGATCCGCGCCAAGGTGATCTGAGGAGAGCCGCGTGCCGCGCCCTCTTGCCGGAGCCGGCCGGGCCCGGCTAGGTGCCTCGACGTGGTCGGGTCGGGACCGGGGGCTCCGCCACCGGACGGCAGGGGAGGCCGGATCGATGG